>JAYUTU010000364.1:0-4166 GCA_043754975.1 Bdellovibrionales bacterium
AACCCATTTGAATTCTAAAGACACCTGTGCAATTATTCCACCTCTGTAACGGAGAGGTGGCAGAGTGGCTGATCGCGCACGCTTGGAAAGCGTGTTCAGGGTTAAACCTGACGCGGGTTCAAATCCCGCTCTCTCCGCCATTCTATCCGTCAGTAAATACATCAAAATAAAAATTTGTCAGTCGCATTAAGTACTTAACAACAGAACGAAAGCGACATAATCGAAAGCGGAATATTTCAGAGCATTTCTAGGTATTTCAAAGTCTTGCTACAGTCTGCTACAACTTTTACTACACGTAATTTCTATAGAGCGATTTCATATGCGCCAACCGCTGCACCTCTGCGGGGACGACGCGTGTGAAATAAATTTTTTCAAACCTTAATAAAGGTTAAAGGACACTCCATGGAAATTGTAAAATTTGTTTCGTTTGTTGTAAGGCTTGGTTTGCTGCTAGCACTTATCGGTCAGCTAAAGTTTTGCACGCTGATGATGATGGGTCTTGCCAGTGAAAAATCACAAAAAGGCATTATGTCGTATTCCAAATACACAAAGCAGCTTACGGGCCGCTAAACCCATACAGAAAATCTAAAAAATAATTTTTAGCCTGAAGTAACCCTTCGGGTTTTTTTACATCTAAAACCCTCAAAAATAGGACGTAAATCATGTCTAAAAAAACTTTTCTATATATTCGAGTTTCAACATTGGACCAGGTCAATGGCGCTGAATCGCAGGCACGCGCACTTTTAGAATGGTGTACTCGTAATAACATTACAGAATATGAAACTTTCACCGATCACGGTGTTTCCGGAGCCAAAGAAAGTAGACCTGCTCTTGATAAAATGATGGAGCGAGTAAAACGGCTTGAGGCCGACCAAGTTATCGTTTTTGCGTTTAGCCGATTTGCCCGAAGCACCATGCACTTACTAAAAGGTCTTCAGGTTTTTAAGGACTGCAAAACTCGTTTTGTCAGTATCACTGAGCAAATTGACACAGAATCCAGTATGGGAATTGCCATGTTCACAATTTTGGGCAGTTTGGCTCAATTAGAAAGATCAATGATTCAAGAAAGAGTTCGTGCCGGAATGAAAAATGCGAAAGCCAAGGGTAAATTGATTGGCCGTGTTCGCAAAAGAAATTCAGCTTTAATTGAATCACTTTTAGAAGCTGGCTTATCGTACAGAGAGATAGCTAGGATTTCCAAGTGCTCACATGGATCGGTTCACGCCCAAAAAAAGGAATTTTTAGCTCGTAAATCAAAAGAGCAACAGCAAAAATTAGACGAACTTCAGAAAAAAATCACTGAAAATAAATCTGAAAATCCGATTGATACAATGAAGTCGATGAATGTCTCAGACGACATCATACAGCAAGTTCAGGTTAAAATCGAAACTGAAGCCAGAAGTAAAGTTCATGAAATTACTGGTGGAGCTGGTTACGAAACTTACGACTAAGTTATCGGTTAAAAAATAGGAGCCATGATGGCTTCTATTTTTTTGTCTAAGGTGACCAAAAGGACCACCTTTTGAGAAATAAAATTTCCGTCCCCGTTTTAAAAATAAATTTATTCGTGTAATAAAATTATTTTCTGAATCAATTCGTGGGGCCGCAGAACGCAATCCGCTTTTTTCAAGCGGTTTGCGAGTAACTAAAAGTTTTCAAAAAGAAGTGTTATTAACAACGCGAAGTTGAATTTCTCAAGCTGCAATATTAAAAATTCTAAAGCAATTAAAGGGTTAACGAAGAAAAAATTACTCTGAAAATTTCTAGCTTCATTTAACTTTTTAAAAATTACGCTTCAAAAATTTGCATTGTTGATTATTTTAAAGTCAGCTCAATGAGTCCTTTTATTCGTTGGGCGAGGATTTAGATTTAACGGCCAATTTATTGAACCTTCCTGATTCTACCGCTTTATTTAATTTGGTTTTGTACACCCTGCTGGCCGTAAGATTGCATTAATGTACTTATGTAGACAATATTTAAACCATAAACGATATAGAGGTTCATATGAAAAAAATGTTAACACTTTTGGGCGCACTGACGATTAGTTTTACAGCATCTGCAAAAATGAAAGCTGAGATCGAAATTGATGTAAATCAAAAAAGCTCAACTGTAACTATTAGTAATCCAAGATTCGACAACACTGATGGATCAGCGACTATGGTTCAATATTCATCAGCAAAATTCGTTTGCGAATGGATGAATAAAAAGATTCTTGCAGTTCAACCAGGATATTGTGATCCATCAAAAGAAAAATTATTTAAAAATATGGTTATTGATGAAGTCGGACGACCGGTTGGTGTAACGATGTTGCCTTGTAATGAAAGCACGAAATCAACATTAACTTTCGCTGCTGTCGTTGTCTGCGAATAAATCCTGGGTTCTGAATGGCTCTGTAAATTTGAATGAGCTTTTTGTTCGGCTAAAAAATCAAGGACAAAATGATCAACGGTGCTTGTAAAATCGAGCGCCGGCCCTTTCGATAAGAAGTGGTTATTGGACGCTTTTTTCGTTAAAGCGTTCGTTTCCCTTAGTCTTATAATAGTTTCTCGTCTTAGATACAGTTTCACTAAATGCAGGCGCGTCTTTACAGGCTCCAATAATTTCGTCAACTTTTTTCATATTGGAGGATGTTTTACTTGAAAGTAATTCTGATAATCCAGATTCCAAGTACTCTTTTCCATTTTGATTTACTCGACTGCTATTGCATGAACCACTAAGATTCAGCGTATGGCGAGGATAATGTCCGTTGGAAAGGGCTTCATTTTTACCATTTGTGACAAAAATAGACCCATCTGGTCCAGAGGAAATTAGAATAATTCCACCACTTTTTAGAGCCACTATATTATAGCCGCTAGGCAGGATATCAAGCTTATCAATTGTTTGAATACAATTTTTATTTGCTATCCAGTCTGGTTCTACCGCAAAAGCGTGAAGGAGAAAAAAACTAAAAAATAAAAAAATAAATTTGTTCATGCAGCAGCTCCTCTTACTTACGTTACAACGCCTCATGATTTTAATGATAGTCCAGAAACCAAATCCTTCGCAGCGCCTAATGCCATAAAATTAAATACACATTTTGAAGATTGGTAAATGGGGACGAGAATTAAGTAATTGCCATTTTCACGAGTTTTTAACAAAGAATTTAAAATATAGAAACTTCGTCCCCACGCCACTGGATGGAAAGGGGTGCTTTTGTGGCCAGGCCAGCAAAGCGATCCATACCGACTTTTAAAAATTGCGATACCTGCCAAGTCCCCATCAAAAAAGTAAAAACTATTTTAAATTATATATTTTTCGTGGGGACGCTAAGAAGAAATAAAAAACTCCGCTTTCGTTACGGAGTTTGGAGTAACTAAAATTTTTCACAAAGAAGTGTCATCTGAACGGTTTAATTACAATCCGTATCTAAGTAAATTTTTTGTTCACGAAGAATGTTAACAACTTTAGTTTTGCGACCAATATCCGCTGTAAGTTGATCCGCATTGGGCGCTCCAGTGATTGCGACCTTAAAGCTATCATTTGAAGCCGCGAGCTTCTTCATATTGTACTTCAGGGTCTCGTTAGCAACGACTGCTAGTACCCATTTCTCACCCTGTAATCCCGGGAGATTGGAAAAATCAAGCTTCAGTTTTTCGTTTTCTCCGCAACCCTTAATGAACATATACTCTTTAGCTAAGGTAATAACGGTTTTTCCATTTTCCGCAATGAGAAGAACTGATTTTGGCTCATTGAGTTTTGTCCAATTTTCGAAATCTGGACCATGCAGTTCTTTCGCAATACGGTCTTCTTTTTGACGTGACTGAAGTCCTTCATTGATTGTGTAGATGTGTTCGACCCAAATAGAATCTTTTTCCTTCTTGGGAATTGCAATCCAATCTAAAATTAAGCTTGAATTTATCAAGCTCGGCTTTTGGGCTTCCGTGGTTGGTCCTTTTTGGTCATTGGCGAAAACAAAGTTTGTTTTCAAAATAATTGAAAAAATTAATGTTGCGAAGATTGGTCGCGGTAAAGATATTAAAAGTGGCATTGTTAAATTAGATCCTACGTTTAAACGGGTGTCTAGCAAACCAATCGTTTTCGGCTGTTCGCAATATATTGGTCCCGAGGAATTTAAAGTCGCCTTTAACAATTTTTTGAAAGTAGCAGTCCCTGAAAAAAAGGTCCAT
>JAYUTU010000365.1:0-4156 GCA_043754975.1 Bdellovibrionales bacterium
GGGCCCAGATACGAGTCCTGATCGTGCTAGCTTGACGCAGCGATTTTTATACCGGCAAGCAGCGCAGGCGCACGTCAAATACACCGACATATTCTTAAAAAAATGGAAAGTTTCCTCACAACTAGAAATTCTGCATAGCGAACTTGATCAGTTTACACAAATAAATCTAAAAAATGTTTTAAATATAAAAGGGCCTTGGGCTTTTTGGTCCGATGTCGTACTGATTGAGACAGCCGACGACGCTGCAGCAACCAGAAATACAGTTCGTAATTTAGATCAATTTTTGATCGGAGCCAGTTATGACATTTAGTAAAACTCTGCAGTGGCTAAGCGCCGCTGTTTTTATTGCTACAACTACCAGTTGCGATAAGTTTTTGGCAGGCAAGCCTAAAAAGCAAGAATTCATTGAAGTTCAAAGAGACAACTTGAGGTGCTTAAAAAATCTTTCCGTCCAAGTGAAGTCCTATTTGAATGCGCAGGCAACTTCGGCCGACATCGACGCAACATTTGCATGCCTAGACACAACTATGGCTGAGTTTCAGAAACGAGCTCAGGGCACTCAAGATGCAAATGCCTTCAGCGAGGACGATTTATTTCAAATATTTAAAACTTTCTTATCTACTGCTGAAGTTTCGCGTGAAGCAACAAGCGATCTGTTGAAGTTGAAAGTAGGGCTTGTTGGTGGTAGCCACAAAAATTTAACCAAAACAGAAATTAATCAGCTGCGTGAGCTACTTGCTGTGTTGAAACCAGAACTGCATTTGCTACGTCCCTTTGCGCCACTTTTTCAGTTTAATAAAAACGAAAAAGTCCACTCAAAAGAAGTTATTAGTGCAGGTTTTAACCAGCTCAATTTAACACTTAAGAGACTTCTAGCAGCAAGCCAGCTAACACGAACAAGATACTATTTTGAAGATTTTAAATCACTTATTAATAATTTGCAGCTTTTAGCAGGGGATTCTAAGAAAAGAATTGAACTAGCTGCAGATGTCAAAAATTTGCTGACTGGGCCTGAGCCGCTACAGTCGAACGCGGATTTTGAATCTCTTATTGATAGTTTCGTTGAAATTTTAAAACTGGCATCGCTGCAAGCAGAAAATTATGTCGTATTTGAATTGAAAACGAGTGCTGCATTAGACGAAACGCTGGACTATTTTCAAAGTTGGATTCACTTATTAGAGAACAGCTTGCAATTTAAAAAGCGTGGTTTTCTGATTGCAGGTGCTATCGATTCTTTAATTTTAAACAGTGTGAAAGCAAAACTTTTGCCACCGGATATGACCGCAGAAACATTGATTGGATTTTATAGAATTCTGTTGGTGCGAGTTTTAGACAAAGGCACCAAAGGTGATGTACTCAATTTTACTGGTATTCAGAAAATTCATTTTCAAAATTTTAGACGCGAACTTAATGCATTTAGGCTCTACAGTTTGTTTCTAAAACAACTGGATTTTACCAAAGTTTCGGCCATTGATGATAGCGCACGGCTGGAAATCTCAGCAGTGCAAAATCAACTCAGAGAATTTAATTTTAGTCAGGCTCTGTCAAATCACGACGTGCAGCACCGCTCAGAAATAGATCCAGTTGAGCAGAGCAAAATTGTTCGTATTGTTGATGAGCTTAAGTTGGAATTCTTAAGTGCACGTCCGGTTGTTTACCGGTTTGATAAAATGGTCATAGCTGCAAATCAAGAAGCTGTAAAACAAAGCTGGCCAGATTTAACAAAAGCCGTTTTTGTGAAATTTTTGGCGCGGGGGCTCATGCTAGGGTGGGGAAATGTCAATGGCAGCAGGCAAATTGAGACTGCAACTTTAAATGAAGCCAATCTTGTTACGTGGTATGAAGAATTTAAAGCCTTTGGTATAGAAACAAAATCATTTGATCCGCGCTCTGTAAATTCGGGAGCTCGCAGCTTTAAAGAGGCCAATTTATTTTCCTATTCTGCTGACGGCAATGAAACAATGACTCTGCTGGAGACAATTCAGTACTTGAATATTTTAAGTTCGGGTGGAAACACTACGTTGGCAGAAATTAAGAAAGGGTTTGCAGCTGCAAACTGTAATATGTCTGAAATGGACGTTTTTAAATTACCTTGGAATAACGAGGCCTGCGCCTTTAATGATTTCAAAGTAAATTATAAGTATTACCTGAATAATCTTCCGTACTTGGTTGGCTTTTTATCTCGTCTTGATGATCAAGCACTCTTTGAATTCTATAGCCAGGCCATGGATGTGGCTCGAATAAACCATGCGAAGAAAGGCAAACTCGAAACTGCTGATATTCGAACATTTACGATCTTACTTTATTATATTGAAGCTATGTATGCACAGTTTGATACCGATCGAAATTGGACATTTTCTGCACAAGAAATTAGAAATTCGTATCCACGTTTTCAAAACTTCGCAACAAATTTTGCGCAAAAAACTGCAGCCGACCAAATTGCTATGTTTAATTCGCCACTCGTCAAAGAACTTGGGTATGGATGTTACTCGCAACAAGATTTAATACGGGAATCCTTTATTTTCCTAGTTTACAAGGGCGTTACGCCGGGCTTAAGAGATCTTAATATAGCCCCTTGCTTTGGCAATCGCGCCCTAATTCCATTCACTGGTGAAGTGGATCGGAAAACAATTATTAACACTTTTAAAATATTAAAAGCCGTATTAGGGTCGTGAGGATGAATTTTAAAATAAGTCGCACCCTCTGGGCAATTAGCTTTGCGTGTTTATCCATGTTTGTGCTCGGGATGTCCGACAACATTCGCGGGCCATTATTCCCCGAGCTCCTAAACCATTTTAGTTTATCAAATGCTCAAGGCTCATTTAGTTTTGCTGCGGCTTCAGCAGCAGGACTACTTGGAAATATAGTAGCGGGTCAATTGCTAAACCGCATGACTTTAGGACGCCTGCTCAGTTTATCAGTCTTCATTATGGGACTTGGGCTGCTGATGATGGGGCTAGCACCATCGTTTTTTATGTTCCTTGTTGGTTCCGCAGTCTTCGGGGGCAGCATGGGCCTTGTGGGACTTACGCAAAATGTTTTGGTCACTGAGAGCGCCAAAGGTAAGTCACAATCTAAATCCTTGGCTGGGCTGCATGGAATTTATGGTCTCTCGAGTTTGCTAGCTCCACTTGTGGCGTCCTACTCAGCACTGACTTTTGGTTCTTGGCGTGCTGCCTTTTTTGTTACTGCAGTTATTGCAGGTGTCATTAGTTTTTTAGCTGCGATGGCCCAGGCTGTGCCTAAGTTTGAAGTTCACCGCGCCATTGAAAAAAATAAGCAGCAAAGAACCTCAAAAAAAGCACTACTCCTTTTGGGCGGAGTTCTGGCTTTCTATGTTGTTGCCGAAATTTTGGTATCGAGCCGATTAGCTCTGTACATGCGTTCGTATTTTGATAAAGATCTCAAAGAATCAAGCTTGTATGTGACTAGTTTTTTTGTGTGCCTTCTTGCAGGTCGACTTTTGTTCGCGGTGAAGGCCTTTTCTATCAGCTTAAAATCTCAGTTAAATATATCTTTGGTGGCTTCATTGATCTGTTTACTGCTCGGATTATTACTGCATCCGTTGTTTCTAGTGGTACTTGGATTCACGATGGCTCCTTTTTATCCAATTTCATTGGCTTATATTTCCGAGCAGGCAGGTATGTATCAGCGCGAATTCATTACGTTTGCTTTAAGTTTTCAAAGTTTTTGTATTATTGCGATGCATTTAGGGGTTGGATACCTGACTGATACCTTTGGATTATTTTATGCATTTACAGTTGGTCTGCTGGCCTTAGTGTTTGCTCTTATTTGTGTAAATTTTCACCCTCAGGTGACACGATCATGAATTACTTTTTAGCCATTTTTTTTGTTGTTTTCATTTTTGCTGGTGAAAAAGCGCTTTGTTCAAGCGCCATAATTGATAAATTCTTAGATTATCAAAAAGTTACCGCAGTGTCAGATGAAGGTGATTGGGATGTTGGAGAAATCCTACCGGTTATCTCGAAAAACTCTAAATTAGGAGTCATCGGATTTCTTGAGCTCAGTTCAGTTCGTAATTTAGGAAATAATAAATATGAATTGCGCGCAAAGCTGCTGCGCCAATCGCGTAAGTATTTTATTCAGTCAGGTGATGTAATTCGTCGCATGGATTTAACAAGTGCTAATGATGAAT
>JAYUTU010000366.1:0-4148 GCA_043754975.1 Bdellovibrionales bacterium
GCTTTAAAAAACATCCGATCCTGGATGAAGCGCCACATGACAAACGAGCCAATCGCATCGATCACTAGCATGGCTGCAAAAATAAATATCAACGTCGGTAACCATGCTGGCATATCAACCCCCACTTACGTCTCGGTTAATTCCCGATTTTATGAAGGGCTTTTTAAAAAATGGGCTGTATTTATTTGAAACAAATTGTCTTAAAATGATTCTACTTGAGTGCTTCAGATGACAATCAAACAAAAATCTATTCTTGAAGTCACCGTACTAAATCAAAATATAATTTAATCTTAACATCCAGATAATTATTTTTTTGCAGTAGAATCCGGCTTATTGAGAATCATGGTATCCTGCACTGCTGACAGCTCTTTTTGATCTTTTTGCTTAAATCCACGAACTTTTTTCTGTGTATCTACTTTATTCACTTGCTCAGTTAAATCCACAGTAATCGGTCCAAAGCAGCGCACTTGGCAACTAAGACGACGACCGTCTAAATAATAACTTGTTCCAATCAGACTGAGCTCAGCTTTTCCTGGCTCAGGTATTGAGTTATCGCCGGCCAGAATGCGCACACGGCACTCCGCACATGAAGCAATTCCATTACATATTGATTTTATTTTCAGACCATTTTCAGTCGCAATTTGCAGAAGCGATTTAGACGGGTCAACATCACATTCAATATTTTGCGGCATAAATTTAATTTTCATATTCGATGTCATGTGACTTTCACTTTCATAAATTTTTTCTTGCCCGATTTGATAACCAGAGCTTGCCCCGATTTGAGATCTAATTTTAATTTTGAATCTGAAACTTTTTGCTGATCAATTTGCACAGCACCACCGGCAATAAGACGCACAGCTTCGCTATTGCTAGTTGATAACCCCGCAAGCGTCATTAATTGCACCAGACCCATCGACTGCGCCGCTAGGGTGAATTCCTCGAGCAAATCAGGAACTCCTTTGTCCACAAAAATTCGGTTAAATTCATCTTCAGCGTCCTGAGCTGCGGCCTGCGAGTGAAAGCGTTTTACTAAAAACTTAGCCAATTCGACTTTAACTTGGCGCGGATGCTTGGCGCCTGATGCGGTTTCAGCTTTTAATTTCACGATATCAACAGGCTTTAAATCTGTGAGTAATTCATAGTAACGAAACATAAGCTCATCAGACACACGCATGGTTTTTCCAAACATGTCTTTTGGTGATTCATTAATCCCAATGTAATTGTCTAATGACTTCGACATTTTGTTCACGCCGTCTAGTCCTTCAAGAATTGGCATTGTTAAAATGCATTGGGGCTCTTGCCCGTAGGCAGACTGCAGTTGCCGGCCTACTAGTAAATTAAATTTTTGATCTGTGCCGCCTAGCTCAAGATCAGTTTTCATAGCAACACTGTCGTAGCCCTGACACAGGGGATACAAAAATTCATGGATAGATATGGGGCTATTTGATTTATAACGTTTTGTGAAATCATCACGTTCTAGCATTTGCGCCACGGTGTACTGGGCCGTCAGCTTCACAAAATCAATCGATGTTAACTTCAGCAGCCAATTTGAATTATAAACAATTTCAGTTTTTTCAGGATCTAAAATTTTAAAAATTTGCTGGCGATAGGATTTAGCATTTTCATCAATTTCTTCACGTGACAAGATTGGCCGTGTTGAATTTTTTCCGGTTGGGTCACCGATTAAGGCCGTGAAATCACCAATTAAAAACTGGATGTGGTGCCCCAGGTCCTGCAAAACTTTTAATTTATTAATAACGACCGTATGTCCCAAGTGGATGTCTGGCCGATTGGGATCTGCACCTAATTTAATTCTTAGCGGCTTTTTAGTGTCGAAGCTTTTTCGTAGTTTTTTGGCAAAATCTTTCTGGCTGATAAAATCAACAGCTCCGAATTCAATTTGCTCGAGTTGCTCCTCAGGGGCTAAAAAACTTTTCATAATCAATTAACGCGCAATCTCGACAGAACGGCTTTCACGCACCACTGTCACTTTGACCTGTCCTGCGTACGCTAATTCACGTTCAATTTTTTTCACAATATCCCGCGCTAACATCATGCTTTGATCGTCAGTCACTCGGGAACTTTCAACAAGCACACGCACTTCGCGACCAGCTTGCAGAGCCACAGCTTTGATAACTCCATCAAAAGAATTGGCAATGCTTTCTAAGTCTTTCAGACGGTTAATGAAGTTATCCATTTGGTTTCGTCTAGCACCAGGACGTGTATTTGATAAAACATTGGCCGCATGGACAATCCAGGCAATGGACGACGCTGGCTTTTCATCTTCATGATGACAGCGAATGGCATTACATATTTCTTCAGATTCTCCATACTTTTTTGCTAAATCAGCTCCTACAGAAGCATGGTTCCCTTCGAAAGTATGATCTGCTGCTAAGCCAATATCATGCAGCAGTCCTGCGCGCTTAGCGACTTTTACATTGGAGCCAATCTCTGCTGCTAACAAACCAGAAATGTGTGCAACTTCTAGCGAATGATTTAAAGCGTTTTGTGCGTGAGTGCTACGGTATTTAAGGCTGCCAACCATTTTTGTGATTTCCGCATGTAAAGATCCAATTCCTAATTCAGCAACTACTTTGTCGCCCTCTTCTTTCATGGATTTGGTGAGCTCCGCTTTTTGCTTCTCAACGACTTCTTCGATGCGGGCAGGATGAACTCGGCCGTCTTCCATTAATTTGTCAATTGTTCTACGTGCTAGTTCCCGACGTATTGGATCAAAGCCTGAAATCACAATGGTTTCCGGAGTGTCATCGACGATCAAATCAACTCCACACATAGACTCAAGTGTTCGGATGTTACGCCCTTCTCGGCCAATGATTTTACCCTTCATCTCATCCGACGTCAGGCTCATGACGGAAACAGTTCGTTCCGACGTGTATTCAGATGCAAAGCGAGCCAACGCACGGGCCAATACGTTTCGAGATTTTTTATCAGATTCTTTGATAGCTTCTTCTTCAATTTCAGCGATACGTTTGCTGGCTTCTACTTTGGCAGTTTCTTCTAAAACTTGAAACAATTCGCGCTTCGCTTGTTCTTGAGACATCTGCGCAATATTTTCTAATTTTTTTTGCAGAAAATGAATTTGCTCTTGGGTGTTTTTTTCTGCTTCTTTCAGCCGAGCTTCAGAAATAGACGTTTTTTCTTCGCGGTCTTTAAGTTGATTCGCAAAACGATCATTTTCGTCTTGTTTACTTTTGTTCTGATCTTCTATTTCCTTCAACCTGCGTTCCAACTGAGTCTCTTTATTTTTTAAAGTGACCTTCTGCTTATTGATTTCAGTTTCGATAGTTTTTCGGGCTTTGAGCTCGAAATCTTTAGCTTTAGTTTCAGAATCTTTTTTTAATTTCAATGATTCTGATTTTGCTTTATTGATGATTTTTTCTGCTTCACCATGGGCTGATTTTTTGGTGTTTTGATCCTGAATGCGCTTGTAAGCAAACACAACGAATGCACCTACTAAAATTCCTACGACTACATACACTACTAATTCCACGTCTGAGCTCCTTCAATTTCGAAAGTCTTATTTTCTGTTAATATGCTGTGGCATCGCAGGTCATGGTCTTCGGCAAAGACCTGATCTTTGATTGCTAGATGAAAACAAACTCCGATTAAAGAGCCTGTATAATTTTTAAGTGCACGGTCAAAATAGCCTTGGCCTCGTCCCAAACGAGTCCCTTTTTTATCAAAGGCAACTGCCGGAATAACCAGGCCAGCCAGCGACTGCGTTGAAACAAGAACCCCGTCGACAGGTTCATTAAAACCCCAGTGATTTTTTTGAAATTCAGTGACTGAATGTTTAAATACTAAATCAGTGCCCACAAGAAATGGAAAACACCATTGAATATCAGTTGAGACGGCAGACCATTGAATGCTGGGCTCGGAGTTCAATGGTTGATAGGCCGCCCAGAATCCCGATTTGCCGCTTAATTTTTTAGTTAATTTTTCTTGAATCAAAACAGAAAATTCTAACTTTTGCTCAAGAGAAAGCCTATTGATCTCGGCTAAAACAGCACGACGCATTTCTGATTTGTTAAGATAACCGATCGATACAGACTGCAAAAAAACTCCAAAATGTAAGCTGTGACTAAATTAGTTCCAGTTCACTTTGTTAGTTTTGGAGTTTTCAAGCT
>JAYUTU010000367.1:0-9525 GCA_043754975.1 Bdellovibrionales bacterium
CGATATGACGGGTCTTATTGATATGCGTAATTTAGGCTTCCCAGTTATTATGGATTGCACACATTCAACTCAGCTTCCAGGAGCTACTGGCGAATCTAGCGGCGGTCGTGGAGAAATGGTTTGGCCCCTGGGCAGAGCAGCCATGGGTATCGGAGTTGATGGAATTTTCTTAGAAACTCATCCCAATCCAGAAAAGGCACTTTGTGATGGACCGACTTCTCTTCCTTTAAAAAATTTAGAGAAAGTATTAAAAAACTTACAAAATATATTTAATACGCATAGCCTTAAATAATGTTTAAGGCAGCGTGGTTAAAAAATTTAATTCGGCCCCTCATTGCGCTTGTCTTCATTTATATTCTTATACTTAAAGGCCCCTTTCAGCTCGAACAAATTTCATTTATTCTAGCTCAAAAGAAGGTTTTGCTTTTAGGCCTGGTACTTATTTTTTTCCAGATGTGCTTGGCAGCACTACGTTGGAAAAAGATTGTCGCTCAAAAGGCCCCATTAAATTTCAAATTAAGTTTTCAACTCACACTTATTGGACAATTTTTTTCATTTTTTATTCCAGGCGGTGTCAGCGGCGATGTGGTTAAGGCCCTGGAGTTATCAAAGACTGGCTCGCTCAGCCGTAGCGAAAGTTTTTCTACTGTGCTCTCCGACCGAATTCTTGGGCTATTTTCAATGGTCCTTTTCTCGACCGTTTTTCTGGCTATTGATTACTTTCAGTCTCAGTCTGCAACCATACTGCGCTATTTACTTTTTAGTGGTTTACTCCTTCTGGCGATGGTCTCGGGAATTCTTATTGGCCCCAGAATGGTCAGTTTTGTTTCGGCAGCTTTTAATTCAAAAAACAGTTCGTTACTTATTACAGTGGAAAAAATCATTTCGTCTTTCAGCCTTACGTTCTCTAGTTTTCGGGACAAAAAAGTTCTTTGCACAACCATTGCGATCAGCTTTCTTATTCAGATCGTTTCAACTTATTTTATGTCTGAGATTATTCGTGCGCTTGGTGTGACTATGCCTTCGTTCTTCGTATTTTTTGCTATTTCTTGTTTCGGATTTTTAGCTTCAGCTCTCCCTATTACTCCGGCGGGGATCGGGGTTGGTCAGGCTGCTTTTTACTTTTTATTTGCATCGGTAGACAAAAACCTTGGAAACGCAGCTGTAACTGCAGTCAGTATTTTGCAACTGTTCCTATTTCTTTATGCACTAATCGGCGGAGCCCTCTTTGCAATAAAACCATTTTTAAAACAAAGCACAAAACAATCGATCGCAGAATGACAGGAGATTTATGGGAATGCTCATGAAGCAAATCATTAACCTTATTCGTTTACTTCACTCTGATACAGGCCAGAATCAGATTGCTTCTGGTCTGGCGTTCGGAATTTTTTTGGGGTTCGCACCTTTTCTTTCTATCCAAACGCTATTGGTCTTATTTGTTGTCTTTGTCTTCAGAGTTCAGCTAGGCGCAGCCTTTTTATCTGCTTTTTTCTTCAAGTTCATCGCTTACTTATTAGACCCAGTCGCCGATCTATTTGGCAGATGGGCACTTGAGCTGCCAGCTTTGCGCAACATGTGGGCCTCGATGTTTAATACGCCATTTATTCCGATGACCCGATTTAATAATTCGATCGTGATGGGATCATTTATTATTTCCCTTATTCTTTGCCCAGTGCTTTTTATTTTATTTAAAAAACTGATTCTCAAATACCGTCTCGAAATTGTTCAAAAAGTGGAAGCATCTAAAGCCTGGAAAGCTTTCAAAGCCACTAAATTTTATTTTTGGTACGCTAAATATAATGATCTCTACGGAGGTGCCTAATGACAGCAACAACAGTGAATTCCGCAACACCAGGGAATACGACGTCGAACGCTTCGCCCAATTTAAAAAACCCGAAGGATTCAAAAATTAAAAAACCACAAGGCCCTATTCGCTGGAATGCAATTATTCCGTTTCTGATATTTGTTGTACTAGCTTATGCTTATTTCCATTTCTTCTTCGATACTCATATGAAGAAAGCACTCGAGTGGGGCGGTTACAAAGCTTTAGGAACAGAATTAAATATTCAGGAATTTAGATCCTCATTTCGTGAGGGTAAAGTTGAAATCACTAAAATTGAAATCACTCACGCTCTCCAGCCGCAGTTTAACTCTGTAGAGCTTTCTACGATCCGCTTTGATGTTAATTGGTCGGCACTGCTGCGATTAAAATTAGTCGTCGACGAAATCGTTGTCGATGGCGTGCAATTTATGTCAAAGCGCCAGAGCATCGGAAAGGTTGCCCCGCCCGAGCCCGCATCTGAGGGCAAACCTGGCTTTGCGCAGCAACTTTCAGACAAGGCAGTGAACAAACTAGAAGCTGATAACAAATCGAATGTGCTCAGCGATGTTTCAGTATTTCTGAAAACTGGTAAATGGGACGAGCAAATAAAAGATTTAGAATCTCAATTAGCTTCTAAAAAAATGCTTCAAGAAATGAATGCCAAATGGAGTGCTAAAAAAACCGAGTGGGACGCGAAGGTAAAAACCCTACCGACCTCGGCGGAAATGAGTGCTTTTAAAGTACGTTTTGAATCTATTAAGAGCAAAGACTTTAAAACACCACAAGAGCTTGATAGTTCAGTAAAGCAGTTTGATGCTTTATTCAAAGACGTCGATAGCAAAAATAAACAGATTCAATCCGTTAAAAGTCAGTTAGATGCAGATTTAAAGAGTTTAGATCAGGATTACAAGTCCATCGATGCCCAGGTCAAAACTGACATGGATTCGCTAAAAACACGTTTTAAAATTCCAAAAATCGACGCCGCTAGCTTCGCCAAATCACTTTTCCTTAGCTACTTAGCACCGATGATGGGCAAGCTCGATCATTACCGCAATTTAGCTGAAAAATATTTGCCACCTAAATATGCCAATAAGATTTCTGGCCAAAAAGTAACAGAAAAAGATAAGCCCCAGACCATCCAACCCCATCCCCGAGCAGAAGGTGTCAGTTATGAGTTCCCCGTGGCCAACGGCTACCCGCTTTTTTGGATAAAAAAAATTAGCGTTAGTTCGTCCTCGAATGCAAATGCCGATTACGGCGATTTCCAAGGAAAAATTGAAAACATCACTTCAAATCAACGGCAAATCAATAAATTGACTACATTAGATATAAAAGGCGCATTTAAAAAGATGAATGTTTCAGGCGTCGTGATAAATGCTGAATTAAATAATTTGAATGAGGACCCTGAAGTGACTTTTATTTTCAATGTTGGCGCATTCCAAATGATAAATTTAGAATTATTAAAGTCTAAGGATTCTGAGATCTCTATTCCCCAGGCCACTACCGGATTTTCTAGCTCTGGAAAAACTATTGGTTTCAAAAATTATGACTTAAAAATGAAAACCAATTTTTCCAACGTCGCTTTCAAAAGCACTGCAGCCGATAAAACTGTGGCTGACATTCTTACTGATACATTGCGAGTGATTAATCAATTTGATGTTCAGGCGACTGCGACTGGCGAACTAAAGGATCTACAGATCGATATTCGCTCGAGCTTAGGCGATGATTTACAAAAATCTTTTGAAAATTTATTGAAAGGCAAAATTGCAGAGGCCAACCAAAAGCTTCAAGCTGCAGTAAATGCTGAGCTAGATAAACTAAAAACCCAGCTAACAGGTCAGACCGACGGCATAAAAAACCAGGCAAACGGCGAAGTTGCAAAGGTCCAAAAACAGGTCGACGATCAGAAAAAGCTACTTGATGATAAAATAAGTTCAGCAAAAAAAGATTTTGAACGCCAAGCTCAAAAGGGCATCCAAGATGCCGGCCAAAAGGCAGTGGACGACTTAAAGAAGAAGTTAGGATTTTAGTAATTGAGTGGCCAACAACAGCAAAAGTTAGCCACGCAAATATGCTAAATCGACTTCCAGTCTACGACCGCGCGGATGTTGCGTATGGTACTCTCATCGGGCCGCAGAATAATTGTCATCGGCAAACGGTCCACATCTAATTTTTTAGATATTGATTTATCGTAATCCCAGATATTAATAAATGGCGCCCCTGATAGCTCAGGAAAACTTTTAAGAAATTTTTCAAGCTCAACCTGGGAGTCATCTAAAGACACCACAATGAACTGAGTTGAATCTTTTTTTGACTTGGCAAACGCAATAAGCTCGGGAATTTCATTTAAACACGGGCCGCACCAAGAGGCCCAGAGATGAATGTACACTGTCTTTTGACTTGCAAAAGCTGCTAAATCCAGTTTTTGAGGTTTAGATTTATAATCAAACCACTTTTGCGAGTGCATAAATTCTATAACTTGCTGCTTAGTTAAATCAGCTTTTTTAACTGGCCCACCATCAGCATTGTCCTGGAGTACCAGCCCCGATTTCAATCGATCAAAATTAAAAACCCCGGCAACAGTCAAAGCTGCCAGCAAAACAAAGATAAGACCTAGCTTCACATTCATGATAGACCCACCTTTGCGTTTATGACTGAACCCCTGCAGCTAATTTTAACTCGCTAAAGGACCCGGAGAGATTTAAAATCAAAACTATTCCTAGCACTGAAGGAAACATTAGCACTGAACCAAACTTTACCAAAAAAAAAGCCCAAGATATACTTGGGCTTTTTAAAATATGAATTTTGTAGGATATGACGAGTACTTAGTTTCTTGCGAACATTGCTGATCGAGAATTTGTCTTCATCTTACGGATATTTTTCTTAGTTTTGCCTGCAACAACTGATTTAGTCTTTTTAACTTTGCTAGCAATCTTAAGAGCTTCTTTACCTTCAGCTTTTGTAGCCTTGGCAACTTTAGCTCCTTTAGTGGCAGCTAAACCAGAAGTAGTGATCCCGAACGCGTCTGTAGTTCTAGTTTTAAAATCAAAATCAACGAATTCTAAATAAGCCATTTCCGCTGTGTCGCCTGGTCTGCGGCCAATTTTAGTAACACGCGTGTATCCACCCTCGCGGTCCTTAAAACGTGGTGCAACAGTCTTAACTAGAGCCAGCGCATTTTCACGGTTAGCAAGACGGCCTACAAGTAGACGAATAGAATTTAAATCATCTTTTTTAGCTAAAGTTACCGCTTTTTCTACATGACGGCGAACTTCTTTGGCTTTTACAACAGTCGTTTTGATACGACCGTGTTCAATGACAGAATTCATTAAACCACGAATTAAGGCCTTTAACGGACCGCTTTTACGTGCGAAATGCTTGGTTAGACGACGATGTGAAGACATAAAAAACTCCTATATACTTAAAAAAATCTTTAAAATCCGCCTAATTAAATATTAGTCGGGGGCGCCTCACGCTTTACTTGAGGCATTTGGTTTGGATCCCATCCAGGAGGTGGCCATCCGTCGATTTTCATTCCTAAGCCTAATCCCATTTCAGTCAAAATTTCTTTAATTTCATTTAAAGATTTACGACCGAAATTTTTAGTCTTAAGCATTTCGGCTTCAGATCGAACAACTAATTCACCAATGAAACGAATATTCGCGTTTTTCAAACAATTTGCTGAGCGAACGCTTAACTCAAGATCATCAACGGAACGGAATAAATTCTCGTTTAACGAAGAAGATCCCATTTGCTTGATCTCATCAGAAGGCTCTAGTGACTCATCGAATGTTAGGAATATTTGTAGTTGCTCTTTTAAAATCTTCGAAGCCAATGAAACTGCTTCTTCAGGCTTCAGTGAACCATCAGTCCAAACTTCTAATGATAAAGAATCATAATCAGTTCTTTGTCCAACGCGAGCGTTAGAAACCGAGTAATTCACTTTACGAATTGGGGAATGAAGCGCATCTACGCCTATGTATCCAACTGGTAAAGACTCATTTTGATTTTCAACAGGAGAGTAACCTCGACCATAAGAAACTATGAGCTCAGCGTTAAAATTTGCATTATTTCCCAATGTAGCAATGTGCTGATTAGGATTTAAGATTTCAATTTTATCTGAAGTGATAATATCAGCTGCAGTCACAATCCCAGGACCTTTTTTAGAGATTCTTAGAGTCAACGGCTCAGAGCTAAACTGACGGAAGCGAATTTGCTTCAAATTTAAAATGATGTCGGAAACATCTTCTAACACGTCTGTCAGAGTAGAGAACTCATGTAAAACGCCATCGAATTTAACTGCAGTAACAGCTGAACCCATCATAGAGCTTAATAAGATTCGGCGTATAGAATTACCTAAAGTAACTCCAAAGCCACGCTCTAGTGGGCGAACAACAAATTTCGCGTATTCACTAGATTGAGATTCTTTTTCAATCTCGAAACCTTTTGGTTTAATTAATTCTCTCCAAAATTTATAATAGTGCTCTTGCATATTTGTCCTTCTTAATTATCGAGAGTAGTACTCAACGATCATACTTTCTTCGACAGAAATTGTTACTTCATCACGTGTTGGAGCATCTTTAATTATACCTTTGAAAGCCGCATGATTTGCATCAAGCCAGCTTGGTACTGAGCGCCGGGTAACAGCTTGAATTGCGCTCAAGATAGTCGCTAATTCTTTGCTCTTCGGAGCCACTTCAATCACATCGCCTTTTTTAACGATCGCGCTTGCGATATTCACGCGCTTGCCATTTACTAAAAAGTGGTTATGACCAATTAATTGACGCGCTTCTCTGCGAGAATTTGCAAAACCTAAAGTGTACACGACGTTGTCTAGACGAAGTTCAAGAGTTTTTAACAACTCTGTACCTGTGATCGCTTTGCTAGCGTCAGCCATGTGGAAGTATTTGCGGAACTGCTTCTCAGACAAACCATAATAACGTTTTGCCTTTTGTTTTTCACGAAGTTGCAAAGCAAATTCGGAAAACTTAAGACGTGATTGACCATGTTGTCCTGGAGGATAAGGTCTTCTTTCGAAAGCACACTTGTCAGTGTAACAGCGATCACCCTTTAAGAAGAGCTTCATATTTTCGCGACGACATAATTTACAAACTGAATTAACTACACAACTCATATTAACCTCAATTAAATTCTACGACGTTTAGGTGGACGGCATCCGTTATGTGGAACCGGAGTGATATCTTTTAAAGATAAAATTCTGATTCCTGTGCCTGCTAGTGCGCGGATAGCTGGCTCACGACCTGCTCCCGGACCTTTAAGTAGAACATCCACAGATTTCATTCCGCTTTCCATAGCCTTTTTCGCTGCATCTTCAGCAGTTACTTGAGCTGCGAATGGTGTTCCTTTACGGCTGCCCTTGAAGCCAAGATGACCTGCAGATGACCATGAAACCGTATTTCCAACTGGGTCAGTGAATGTGACAATCACATTTCCGAATCCAGCCGAGATATGACATTGTCCCTGCAAAACGTTCTTCTTAACTTTCTTTTTTACGACAGCTGTAGTTTTCTTTTGTTCTTCTTTAGCCATTTTATCCTACTTTAATTAAACAATTTTTTTCTTGTTCGCGACCGTCTTCTTAGGACCCTTACGAGTTCGTGCATTAGAACGAGTGTTCTGTCCACGTACTGGTAAACCTTTTCTGTGTCGTGTTCCGCGGTAGCAGTTTACGTCGGTTAAACGCTTGATTGCCATGCTGATTTCACGACGTAAATCACCCTCAACTTTAAAACTTCCTTCGATCAACGCACGCATTGCTGCAATTTGCTCATCCGTTAAAGCATCAGTTCTTAAAGTGTCAGAGATTCCAACTTCTTTACAAATTGAACGAGCACGAGGCCGTCCAACTCCAAAAATGTATGTTAATGCGATTTCAACGCGCTTATTTCGAGGTAAATCGATACCCATCAAACGTGCCATGACTAACCCTGCCTTTGCTTGTGCTTAGCGTTCTCACAAATAACGCGGATAACACCTTTTCTCTTGATGACTTTACACTTGTTACAAATTTTCTTTACCGATGGTCGAACTTTCATTTCAATACTCCGCACAAAAGGTTAATTTAATTAACATTCAAAAAACTAGTAGTCTAGCCTTTATTGGGCTAACCCCAGAATTTCTTCAATCTCTTCAAGTACAACTTCCGGATCCTTCGCACAATCTACCTTTTCCAACATATTCTTGCCGCGGTAAAAGTTGATCGTTGGACCCGTATTTTTTTTTCAAATTGAGCCAATCTCTCCCCGATAACTTCCTTTTTGTCGTCAGGTCGTTGCTTCAGTTCTCCGCCACACTTCTCACAAACGCTTCCGGTTGAGGAAGGCTTGGTTTCTATATGGTAGATCTCTCCACACTTAGCGCACGTTCTACGTCCCGTTAAGCGATTAACTAACAACTCAGAATCAATGCTAAAGTAGACAACTTTATCTATCTTTTTAGCATTTTTTTTAAGCATTTGCTCTAAGCTTTCGGCCTGAGCAACTGTTCTTGGAAACCCGTCAAAAATAACTGATTTGCCGTCATTTTGATCGATGTAGCTTTCTACAAGCTTAATAATTACATCGTCGGGAACCAATTTGCCCTGGTTCATTAAACCCTGAGCCATCAAACCAACTTCGGTTTTTTCTGCAATCGAACTTCTTAGCAGGTCACCAGTACTTAATTGCAAAAAGCTATGCTTATCAATCAAGTATCGGGACTGAGTTCCTTTACCAGAACCCGGTGCGCCAATAAGGATTACGTTCAAAACTGAACCCTTCTACTGCGAATTTTGACCCCTTTAAGGAAAGAGTCATATTTTCGAGACAGTAAATGAGATTGAATCTGTTGGGATGTATCGATAGCGACACCCACCAGAATAAGTAAACTTGTTCCCCCAAAGTAAAACGGGATATTAAAAAACTGAGCAAGTAATCCTGGAAGAATGCAAATTACGCAAAGATATAAACAGCCTAAAACATTAATTCGGTCTAACACGTGGCGAATGAAATCTGCTGTACTTTTGCCCGCGCGAATGCCTGGTATAAATGCGCCAGATTTTTTTAGATTTTCAGAAACTTCGTCGGCGTTAAAAACAATATCGGTGTAAAAGAATGAGAAAAACACGATGAAAAGAACGAACAAAATATTAAAAATAATCCCGTTTGGATTCAATGAGTCCTGCATTGCATTCACCCATGGCGCCTGAACAAATTGAGCCAGCGTACTAGGAAACATCAACAAGGAGCTCGCGAAAATCGGTGGAATGACTCCAGCAAAATTGATCTTTATCGGAAGGTGGCTTGAGGCCAAAGATCCCATGTTGTTGTTGGCCAATTTTTGGCTGTACTGTATCGCTACTCGGCGCTGCGCCACTTCCATGAAAATAACTGCAGCAATAACCCCAACCATAAACACCAGCAAAGCAATCGCAACCACCGGATTAATTTCGCCACTTTTCACTAACGCAAACAAGCTTGATGCGCCCGCTGGTATCGATGCAGCAATGCCCGTGAAAATAATTAGAGACGTACCGTTACCAATACCTTTTTCTGTAATTTGGTCACCAAGCCACATAATAAAACAAGTTCCAGCCACCAGAGTTAAAACTGTTATGAATTTAAATGGAAATATCCCGATAGATCCGGAAACTAAAAGACTTTGACCTACTTGAGAAGTCTGTCCCGCTAACCACGAGCTCATTC
>JAYUTU010000368.1:0-9521 GCA_043754975.1 Bdellovibrionales bacterium
GTCTAGGATTTATCGTGATTTCGTCAATGGAATCAAGTCCAAAAATAAACTAATTTTAGCTATAAGTTATTTGATATTGAAAATGCCTCATAACAGAACATATAATAATAGGATGCAGGCTACGGATGTGTTTTCAACCACCCTACGAGCACTAGTTTTAAACGCGAGTTATGAACCTCTGCGAATTATCTCATGGCAAAAAGCTGTGATTATGTGGTTTCAAGATAAAGTAGAAGTTTTAGAATATCACTCGACGAAGGTTAGATCCGTCAGTGATTCGTTTAATTTACCAAGCGTTCTTCGGCTAAAAACGTATATACGTCCAAAAAAAGTCGACGGAGTTCGTTTTTGCCGTGAAAATGTTTACATTCGCGATTTGCATACATGCCAGTACTGCGTAAAAAAATTCAATTACAAAGATTTAACAATTGATCACGTTCTGCCCGCTTCACAAGGGGGACCGAAGACATGGACCAACGTCGTGACAGCGTGCAGAGCGTGCAATCAACGTAAAGCCAATCGCACTCCAGAAAAAGCAAAAATGCCGTTGCTAAAACCGGCGCGTGCTCCGACGTGGCTACCCGTCATTGAGCATGAAGTTCATCCCGACACGTCACCTGTCGTCTGGAAAGATTACTTGCGCTTCAAAGCGAACTAGCTAAAACAACCTCAGTGCAAAAAAATCCTGAATTTTTACAGCCCACTAAAACTATTGAACTCCGCCTGCGTATTCTGCGCCCTGACCAGGACATCAGCGTTTGTTACTATGCGGAAGATAATTTTAATTCCACATTTCATGTCGGTTTAATGCTAGGACCTCTGCAGAGATTTTTTACCAAAAGTTAAATTTTATTGCTGACCCAAATATCTTTGAGATCACCACTGTTGGGCCTCATAAAGTCATGTACAAATGGCTTTAGGTCTTGTCTAATTGGGATAAACTTAAAGCAGGTGCAGCTATGATTATCTCTTTCACTCGAAAATTGCTTCTGAAAGAATTTGTTGAGATTGTTTCGGAAACGAATGGCATCTCATTGATCGACACTTTAGATTTAATGATTTCTTCCTCTTTGAAGAATAAAAACCCAGAAGCCTATTCCTGGATCACTGAATTTAGACACTTGTTAAACCAATTTATTACGAACGAAATTAATTTACAAAAAGTCATGAGCCATCCCTTTGCAGAAGTTCTGGAAGATTTTTTTAAAGCATTTCCAATAAAATATAAAGAGGAACACATTCATTTAACGGGCTCGTTGACCTCAGAATTTATTTGGGCTCAACTCAAGCCATTGATCGAAGGCACACACGCTAGCGTCTACCAGCAAAAGATAGTTGAGGTCTATGGTCCAAGTGCTTGGCCCATTAAGTCTGCTGCTGATATTGATAAATTAATTCGTCTGAAGGACCACGAGGGCTTCACGGCGTATTTACGTATTTTGTATTTAACAAAGCTTATTTTTATTTCAAAGCAGGCCCATGCGGATGCCGCTTATCATTTGGCTCATGAGCTTTATTACAAATACAACGTGGGCTTGATCCGGTTAAAATTTTCTTTGAGTCGTTCAACTTCAAAAGTTGAAGAGCAAATTCCTTACATTGATACTGTGACTTCAGATGATGTGGTCATGGGACTCTATGATGGCTTTAAAAAATTTCAGAACGAACACCCTGAATTTAATTTTATTTTATCACCGTCTTTTCGAAAAGAAGCTAACTTTTTCGATGCGGCTAAATTCAAAACTCGAAAAGAACATTTTCTTCATCAGATCGATGAAATTTTAGCGTTGATTGACAAATATCCACAGCTTGGACGCCATTTGAATGAAGTGGACACGGTGGGTGACGAACGAGATATGTATCGTAAAGAGCATTTTTCAGAGCTGAGTTCTGGGTTTCGAAAATTGCAGTACCGCGGATTTAAAATTAGATCCCATCATGGAGAAACCTGGCACACGCTAAAGCGTGGTATTCAAGCTGTTGATAATGCTATGAATATTTGGCATATCGATACGTTAGAGCACGGAATTAGCTTAGGAATTAATCCGAATCTTTATTTTCACCAGCTGTATCAACGGGTCATTAAATACAATATGGAAGCCAAACCCGTTGTCACTGGCACAGTTGATCATGCAGAGCTCATGAATTTAGACTGGAGCCATCATAAACCTATTCTACAAAAACTTTTAGACGGTACAGTTTTAGATGAAGTAGATCGCACGCATTTTTTAAAAGCCAAATTTCACACAGCCCGCGAGGTCGAACAATACCAGCATGACGTTTTAAATCGCTTGATTCAAAAAGATGTTTCATTAGTAACGCTTCCCTCATCGAACAATAAATTAACCGGTAAATTTGAAGATTATAAAGATCACCCATTTTCCTGGTGGGAAAAAAAGAACGTGCAATTGGGTGTTGGCACAGACAACTACGTCACACTGAATACAAACTACGTTCAAGAGATGCTCATTTTATTACTGACCGATCCAAATCATTTAAAAATCACCAAGTTGCTGATGGTAACAACCGGCGAAACGCGCAGACCCTACATCAGTCAACTGCTTTGGAAAATGCGGAAAGACGTTAACAGCAATGCGCAATTTAATTAGTGCTGCCAGTGACATCAAACAGTCAGCGGGTTGGCGATTCACGATTATTTTAATTTTAGGTTTTGCTAGCGGGTTGCCGCTGGCATTAACTGGAACTGCGATGCAGGCCTGGTTGACTGTTGATAATATTGATATTGCAACAATCGGTTTTTTTACCTTGGTGGGACTGCCGTACACTTTTAAATTTTTATGGGCACCACTCATGGACCGTTTTGAACCACCGTTTTTAGGACGCAGGCGTGGATGGTTAGTTGTTTCACAATTAGCAATCGCTGCTGGGTTAGTGCTGATGTCAAAAATGTCTCCGGCGCAAAATACTGAAACGTTTGCACTCTTTGCAGTCCTAGTCGCTTTTTTATCGGCGTCACAAGATGTCATTATTGATGCGTACCGCACAGATATTTTACCAGCTGCAGAACGTGGCTTGGGTTCTTCGCTGTTTGTTTTTGGCTACCGCTTAGCAATGATTATTTCTGGTGGAATTGCATTTGTATGGGCTGATCCTATCAATGGGAACGGCTGGGAGTGGCCAAAAATTTACATGATTATGGCACTAATAATGGTGGGTGCTGCTGTTGTATCGACTTTATTTTTACCAAAATTAGTAAAAACAATTTCTGCTGTTAAAACGGATGCAAAAAATGATTTAGTTGGTTTTTTTGCTTTGGTTATTGCTGTCGCTATCGGTTACCAGTTTACAGCTCGCGTTGCTACCCCCTTAATAAGTAGTGGTTTTGCAAATTTTTTCCCGCCACTAGCAGACGGTGCAGCAGATCCTGCTTTAAAAAAATGGGTCGATATGGCGGCTTTATTATTTGGTGTTGCTTTCACGATTCCACTGGCATGGTGGACATCAAAAAAAGCAAAATTTGAAACTTTAAATATTTCTTTAGCAAATTATTTTAGTATGAAAGGGGCTGCTAGTTTCTTGGCACTGATCATCTTGTATAAATTGGGTGATTCGTTTGCGGGTTCTTTGCTAACACCTTTCTTACTAAAGGGTGTTGGGTATGCTCAAGCAGAAATTGGAGTCGTTAACAAAGTCATTGGCCTGTGGCTGACAATTTTTGGAGCCATCGCAGGCGGTGCGCTGATGATGAAATTAGGATTATACCGATCACTTTTTCTTTTTGGATTTTTACAGTTGATATCTAATTTGGGGTTTTGGCTGGTTGCAGTTCTAGGTAAAGGCGCCTGGGGCGGATTTCCGCTGCCTGCGTTTGATATTGCCATTGTTTCGCTGAAGGAAGCCACCAACGTGGACTGGCTTTTACTTTTTGCAGTGGGAATTGAAAATTTAACTGGTGGCATGGGGACGGCTGCATTTGTTGCGTTCTTAATGGCGCTATGTAATCAAAAATTCACAGCAACGCAGTACGCTCTGCTGTCAGCGTTCTCGGCCGTGGGCCGCGTTTGGGTGGGGCCACTGGCAGGAACATTAGCAGCCAGCATTGGTTGGCCTGTGTTTTTTATTGTTTCCACAGTGATGGCGATTCCTGGAATGTGCATGCTGTACCGTCTTAAAGGCGTGATCACTGCACTGGAAACACCTGGTGGAGTTTCTTTGGCAGAGGATTAATTTTTTAGGTCTTTTATTTTCGTCATTACAAAAGCATCATTCTCATCCACGATAGCCATCCATGGTTGGCGTGCCAGCTGCAGGCTCCAGTCGGCTAGATCTTTACAACTGGGATCACGAAACAAAGTGCTTTTATTAAAAATAAATAGCGTTAAATTATTTGCAATTAAGAAGTTTTGGATTTGAGTGAAGTCCGAATTTACTGCGTTCTTACTAAATTCTAGTGGCTGACCTTTGCAGCCCGTGAAACCAAGCACCGGGTTTTGCGCTACCTTTTGATAAAGCTCTAGATTGTACGTCGTATAGGCTAAATACCCTGATGTGATTTTTTTTCGGTGATAGAGCTGCAAAAAATTTTGTGACTGATCGCCAGCCCATGAGGACGGAATAGTCACCACAATATTTTTATCAGAAATAGATTTGAATTCAGCAAGACCTTTTTTAGGAATAAAGGCATTGATGCTTACAGTTGGGAAAAAATACAGATTATTCAGCACCGGGCCAGCAACGAAAATATATAAAATTAAGCCATAGCCTAAGTACTTTTTTATTTTTAAATTTGTTAAAAGATCGTAGTGAATAAATGTAATTAGCAAAATGCACAGGTAGAAAAAAAATGCAAACCGAGCTGGTACACGAGTTAAATAAAAAGGAAACTGCTGAAAGATATATTGATTAAACCCAAAACCAGGCCCTAGCGCTAAGGCCAAATAAATTAAAGCGATCCCCAGCACTGTGGTGGTAAAGCGGTTTTTCCAAAAATTTTTGGTACCTGCAAAAGCTATAAGTGATAGAACAATAATGGCATCCAGCGTATTTGTCGATTCAGACCCTAGATATTTTGGATTAAAATACGAGCTAAACAGATGCGTCCCAAATGGAGTTATCAGATCGGCCCATTTAAGGCTAAAGGCAAATCGAAAATTCTGTGGATTTAGCAGGGGCACTGGATTTGCTAAATGAAAGTGAATCATTGGATACCAAGCCATAACAAAAATCCCCAGTGCTAATGACAATCCCAAGATGGTATTTCTAAGCACAGGTAATTTTTTAAATTCACCCGGGTCTTGAAAAATGCGAAATACCGCAAGCCCCAGGGTTAAGACAAACAAACCCGGTATATTCTGAAATGTACCAATAAAACTTAACCCTAACAAAAAACTATTCGCTAAAACAGATTTCCACTTTTTAAATTCAACAGATAAGATCGAAAAAATAATAAATTGTGCCCCCCAGATTTGTGACAAAAGCGTCATGTGATCATGAGATTTAGCTACATAAAAACCAGTCCACCAAATAAAAAGCACGTACGCCAACTGTAAAATTTTATCTTTCAGAAAAAATCGGGCGACTAGAAATCCAGAAACTACGATGAGCAGCACCTGCAATAGCGTAAATAGATGGAACTGAAAAACAGAGCCCAGTGAACTGAGCGCACACGTTACAATGAATGGAAATGGACTGTCATAGTTACCAGAAATATTGACACCGTAAGGAGCTTGAAATTGGTCGGTGTACCAGTTGCCTTTAACAATATTTCCGCAAAACCAATCTCCGATGGCTGCGTGGGCTAAGGGATCGCCCAATCCACCTGCTAATCGCTCGGTATAATTCCAAAGTGGAAATGTGTGGATGAAGACCAGTAGAAGAAGCAGCAAGAAACGTTTCATACTTAAGTAGAGATATAGTAATTTGCCAGCATAGACAATGTCTAATAAACTGGGCCAATGTCTGTTTCAAATACCTATCGATAGAAATACAATTAAGGGTATGACAAATTTCATTCACCCCACGGCACTTATCGACAGTAAAGCCAAAATTGGAAAAGATAATTACATCGGCCCGTATTGCATTATTGGACCTGATGTAGTGATTGGTGATGGAAACCGTTTTGAAGCTTTTGTATCGATTGGAACAGCAGCTCAGCACCGAGATTATTTTTTGTTGCCTGCAGGTCCAGTTCGTATTGGCGATAATAATGTTTTTCGTGAATCAGTAACTGTGAACGGTGGAACAACAGATGTAACCGTTGTCGAAAATAATTGTACTTTGTTAATTGGATCGCACGTTGGTCACGATACTGTGTTAAAAAGTTTATGCAATCTGGGCAACAACACAAATTTAGGTGGGCACTGTATTATCAATACTGGCGCTAACCTGGGGCTATCTGTAGTTGTCCATCAGCACCGAATTATTGGGGCCTATGCCATGATTGGGATGAACTCAACAGTTACCAAAGACATGCCCCCCTTTTTGATTTGTCACGGATCACCCTGCGAAGCCAGACGCCTTAACCGCGTGGGTTTGCAGCGAAATGGTCTTTCAAAAAGAGATTTGCTTATTTTCGAAAACTGGTTTGACGAGCAAGCCAATCAATATGAAAATTTATATAGTTTAGAACACTCTTATAACAAATATATCGAAGAATTTATCAGCTATAAATCTCATTTTAAAAATCAGAAATCAGCTTAATCTTAACGTAATCTCAACTTAATAAGTTGCTTCAGTGACCGATACCCGTCTTTGAGCAAATGCACACTTGAGGGCCTGTTCGTTTCCTCGTAGACAATCGGTAATTCCATGATCGATGTCTTAAATTTGAGATTGTAAATAAGTTCGGTAGTAAAAAAATAATCATTCGCTGCGATAGGTTTTAGATCATAAATCTGAGACCCCTTTAGAAACAATGTGCCTTGAGTGTCTTTTATTGTTAGCTGCAACACGATTACCCGCAGTAAAAAGAAAACTTGGCTTCCCAACCAGCGTTTAAAACTGCGCTTTATTACTGATTGGGGATGGTATTTACTGCCGATAAATAGTTCGCAGGCTGGATATTTTTTAGTTGTTAATAGAAATGAATCTAAATCAGTAAAATTAAACGGCAAGTCTGCAGCATTGAAGACAATCCAGCTGTCTGCAGGAACACGCTGCTGCTGTAGAAGTTCAAGCCCTTTCCTGAAGGCAATTCCTAGACCTTTTTCAGAAATAGAAACAGGTTGTAGCCAGGGCCTACTTTGAGCCAGCTGCAGAAGCAGGTCGTGGCTTCCATCCGTGCTGGCATTATCTAGGACATAAACTTGAAAACTTAAATTTCTTTCTGTAAATGCATCAAACTTTTGAATCAGGATGGGTAAAATTTTAATTTCATTGTAGGCAGCTATGAGATAAATCAGATGCATAACATCATTGTTAACTACGGACACAAAAACTGCAATAACGATATTGTCGACAGCAGTAGAGTTCGCTACCATTTCCAAGTGATTGAAGCCCTGAAGAAAAAAACTGCTGTTTATGTTCTACCTGCACTGCTCGTGCTGGTTACGGCACTGCTGTATTTACCCAGTTTAACTTTTGATTTTATTTGGGACGATTTTACGTACGTCGTTAATTCACCCATTATGAGCGATCCAGAAGGACTTTTTAAAATATGGAGCTCGCAGGTGACTGCCGATTTTTGGCCACTCACTTATAGTGTGTTGTGGATTATGAAACAAATTTTTGGGACTGATACTTTCGGCTATCATCTCGTTAATCTAGTGCTATACATCACTACGGTCGTGTTAGTTTACATTATTTTACGAAAGCTTCAGCTTCGTTCAGCACTTTGGGCTGCTCTGCTATTTGCAGTCCACCCCATGAATGTCGAAGTCGCTGTGTGGATATTTCAGATTAAGACAAATTTAGCTAATGTGCTTGGCCTGTTGGCTTTTTATTTCTGGATACGTTTTGTCGATACAAAAAGTGATGCACATCCAAAAAATTCATACTTATTTTATTTTCTGACTGGAATATTTTTAATTCTTTCATTTCTTGCAAAGATTTCTCTTGTGGCAATGCCAATTATTTTCGGTTTGTATGATTACTTAAAAAGTGATCACTGCGGAATAAAAAAAGTGTGTGCTCGTGTAGTCCCGTTTCTTATCGTGGCGTTGCTATTTGCTTTTGCCAATTTACGCTGGGACCAGAATAGTTTTCCAACAGTTCCTTCAGAGCTTATATTAGAGCCCTCTTGGATTTTTAGAATAGCACTTGTGGGCCATACCTTTTGGTTTTATTTTATTCAGACTTTTTGGCCAGCAACTTTAACCTTGGTACACCCCCGCTGGGTTCTAGAATTATCTGCATTTAAAACCTTTATTCTGACCATAGCCCTATTTTTCTTACTTGCTGCAAGTGCGGTTATAATTTTACGCAAAAGTGTGTTGTCATTTCGAAGCCAGTTTGCAGCAGGATTACTGTTTAGCTTTCTGCTTTTGCTTCCCGTGTTGGGACTGACAGAAATTTATTTCATGCGCTACTCATTTGTTGCTGAGCACTGGCTAACTCTAGGCTTACTGGGTTTTTTAGTTCCTGGGTTAGAGTTTTTAAAGACTCACAGGGTTAATTTTAGATTTTTTGCTGTTATACCGGGAATTTTTGCTGTCGCTTTGGCGACTAAAAGCTACTTCCATATGCAAAATTTTTCTTCGGAGAAGAAATTACTGCAGCAAAATATTTTAGAAAATCCACAAGGTATTATGGCCTATAATACTTTGGCGCTGATACTCAAAAACGAAGACGATTACAGTCAGGCACTGGTTCTGCTAGAAAAAGCTTTAGCCATAAAGCCTACGGCGCAAAGTTTTTACAGCCTTGGAATGATTCAACAAAAACAAAATCGAATGATCGAGGCAAAATCAAGTTTAGAAAAATCTATCGAATTAAATCCGTATTTTTCTGACTCCTATAATACTCTGGGAATAATTTTAATAAATATGCAGCAGTATGAGGAAGCAATTCCCCATTTTAATCAGGCCCTGAGTCTTGATCCACTAAATGCCATTGCGATGTATAACCTGGGCTATAGTTATGAAAAATTAAATCAAAAAACCACTGCGCTGGATTATTACCAAAAGGCCTTACGTATCCAGCCCAGTAATTTTATTATTCAGCAGGCAGTTACTGAGATGCTTCAGCAATGAAAAAAATTTTAGCCGCGTTTCTAAGTTTGGGACTTGGTTTATCCATATTATATTTCCTGTGTTTACCGCACACAGTTCAGATGGGAGATACCGGTGAACTTGTGCGTTCGGCCTATGCGCTTCAAGTGCCCCACCCACCGGGATACCCATTACATACTTTGTTAAATGCAGCTGCTGTGCGAATGATACCGGTTCAATCCATTTTTTGGCGGGCTAGTGCCTTCACCGCAGCTTGCGCAATAATGACGTGCTTTTTTTTATTGGCTCTTTTCCAAAGAAATATATTTTTAGGCGTTTTGTTTGTTTTAACCCTAGCGACGTCACGTCTTTTTTGGCGATTTTCTGTTTTGCCAGATGTATTTGCGCTGCATG
>JAYUTU010000369.1:0-9511 GCA_043754975.1 Bdellovibrionales bacterium
TTTATGAGATTTCGCAAAATGGAAAAACAGTTTCCGAATCAGCTAAAACAGTTTTAGCACCCTACAAAGGAATCGCTGAAAAATTAGGAATTGCCGATGCGGCATTTAAGAAAGTAGCCACAGATTTAGTAAAAAATGCGGGTGAATCCCTGGTCGTCACTGGCGGCATCCAGACGCGCACAGAAGATTCAGTTCAACTGCAAGTGGCTGTGAATTTTTTAAATTCGCTTTTAGGCAATGAAGGAAAAACAATTCAAGGGACTAGCGGAAATCCGCATCTTAAAGCAACTTACGCGGATCTCCAGCAACTTGTGAAAAGCATGCAGCAGGGAACTGTAAAAACCCTTATTATTTACCGTTCAAATCCATTGTATGCACTCACTCAGGATTTTGGTTTTGCTGAAGCATTAAAAAAAGTTTCCACAGTGGTTTACATTGGCGATAAAATGGACGAAACCGCAGCCGTATCCCAGTGGATTGCAGCTGAAAATCATGCCCTTGAGACATGGTCGGATTCTGAATTTGCGAAGGGCGTTTTTGCTCTTCATCAGCCATTAATTCGGACCATGTATGACACGCGCTCGTTTCAATTATCATTAATGACGTGGGCTTTTATGGCCAACTTGGGTCCAAAGCGATTAACAACTTACGAAACATTTTATGATTACTTGCGTGCTTTCTACAAAGAAGAGATGGCACCAAAATTAGCTAAAGGTCAAAATTTTGAAGACTTCTGGGGTGAGCTTTTGCAAAAGGGCTTCACTGGCGAGATCAGCACTTCGGCAGCTAGAACTTTTAAAGCAGACGCCTTCAATTCGGTTAAAAAATTAACTGCAACAACGGGCTACGAGCTTGCAATGTATACCAAGGTCCAAATGGGCGATGGCACTTTAGCAAATAGCGGCTGGATGCAGGAACTGCCAGATCCCGTGACAAAAATCGTTTGGGACAATTATGCATCGATTTCAATAAAGACTGCAGAAAATTTGAAAGTTAAAGAAGGCGACATCATCGAGATATCTGTGGGCGCGCACAAAATGAAAATTCCTGCTCACATTCAGCCCGGTCTGCATGACGAAGTCATTGCAGTCGCAGTTGGTTACGGTCGAACTGCAGCCGGAAAAGTTGGAAATGGCATAGGTCAAAATGCATTCTTACTAGCAGCACTAAAGAACGAGTCTCTGATTTTTTCTGGGATGCCAGTGGCTGCGAAAAAAACCGGTGAGCGTTACCGTTTAGTATCCACTCAAGGCCATGATTCGATGGAAGGCCGCCAACTTGTTGTTCAAGCTACAAATCTTGATTACGAAAAAGAAAAAGGCGCCAACATCAAACGCCATCATACGTGGTCGATATGGTCTGGACACCAGTACAGCGGACACAAATGGGGAATGGCGATTGATTTAAATTCCTGCACGGGATGTTCTGCTTGTATGACTGCGTGTCAGTCTGAGAATAACATTCATGTTGTTGGAAAAAAATATGTCATGCAAGGCCGCGAAATGCATTGGATTCGTATCGACCGCTATTATACGGGTGCCGTTGACACTGCCGAAACTGTTTTTCAGCCAGTAACGTGTCAGCATTGTGACAACGCTCCCTGTGAAACTGTTTGTCCGGTTGTAGCGACTGTGCACAGTTCCGAGGGTTTAAATGAAATGGTTTATAATCGTTGTGTCGGCACAAGGTACTGCGCCAATAACTGTCCGTACAAAGTGCGTCGATTCAACTGGTTTAATTATGCGAAGTTAATTGAAAAACCACGCCATATGGCTTTGAATCCCGAAGTGGGAGTGCGCACTCGCGGAGTTATGGAAAAATGTACGTTCTGCGTTCAGCGAATCAAAGAGGGAAAAAATAAAGCAAAAATTGAAAACCGTCCCCTGAAAGACGGCGAGATCAAGGTTGCATGTGAAACCGCATGCCCTGCTGACGTGATTGTTTTTGGTGACTTAAATGATGACAACTCAAGAGTTGCAAAACTATTCAGACAGGAAGAGCGTTCGTACGCTTTACTTGAAGAGTGGTTCGCAAAGCCTTCGATTCGATATCAGTCAAAGATCAGAAATAATGATCAAGTGACTGCAAAAAAAGCGGGAGATTCCCACGCCCATCAGGATCAACAACAGGTTGAAGGGAGCCCGGTATGAGCCAAATGAAACGAGCTCCTTTAGTTTTAGGTAATAAAACCCTTAAGGAAATCACCGACGACATCTGTGCGCCAGTTGAAACAATTCCTTCAAAAGAGTGGGTGGCTTTATTCCTAGGTGCAAAGACTTTGTTTATATTTTACATCCTAACTATTGCTGTTGTTATTTCAACCGGCATGGGTTTATTAGGTGTGAATAGCCCCGTTGGCTGGGGAACAATGATTATCACTTTCGTCTTCTGGGTAGGTATCGGTCACGCAGGGACTTTGATTTCAGCAATTTTATTTTTGTTCCGCCAGAAATGGAGAACCTCAGTTGCCAGGTCCGCCGAAGCCATGACGGTTTTTGCGGTTATGACTGCCGGAATTTTTCCATTAATTCATACGGGCAGACCGTGGTTAGATTTTTGGTTATTTCCGTATCCCAATCAGCGGGGTCCACTGTGGGTAAACTTTAGATCTCCACTTTTATGGGATGTATTTGCCATTTCCACGTACGCTACTGTTTCTTCAGTTTTTTGGTTCATTGGAATGATTCCGGATTTAGCGACTTTAAAAGACCGAGCTAAAAATAAAATTCGCTACACGATTTACGGCATCCTTTCTATGGGCTGGCGGGGAACTGCAAAAAATTGGTCACACTATGAGATGCTGTATTTAATTTTAGCGGGTTTATCGACGCCGCTAGTGATCTCGGTGCATACGATTGTCTCGTTTGACTTCGCAGTTTCAAACTTGCCGGGTTGGCATACAACGATATTCCCACCGTATTTTGTGGCGGGAGCTATCTTTTCTGGTTTTGCCATGGTGATCACTTTAATGAGCTTAGTGCGGATTGGATTTCCAAAGTTCAAAGATTACATCACGATTGATCACATGGAGGTCATGAACAAAATTATCATGATGACGGGTTTGATGGTGGGTTATGCATACGGATCTGAATTTTTAATTGCCTGGTATTCGGGGAATGATTACGAGCGCTACGTATTTATGAACCGGGCGTTGGGGCCCTATGCATGGTCGTACTGGATCATGATTTTTTGTAACGTTGTTGCTCCACAGATTTTTTGGGTTAAAAAGTTTCGCAGATCTATTCCGGTGATGTTCGTCGCTTCAATTTTTGTAAACATCGGCATGTGGTTTGAGCGTTTTGTTATTACTGTGACGTCGCTGCACCGTGATTTTCTGCCATCGTCGTGGGGGCAGTACGCGTGGTCGATGTACGATACGTTTATTCTTGTGGGCTCGTTCGGAATGTTTTTCACGATCTTTTTATTGTATTTACGTGTTTTTCCAGCAATTTCGATTGCCGAAGTTAAGCCCGTTTTACATGTCGGTAAAGATACTGGAGGTCATTCATGAAAAATAAAAAAACTTTGGGCGGATTAGCCGGAATTTTTCTTGAAGAACACCATGTCCTTGCGGCGGCACGAAAAGTCCGTGAATCTGGGTTTATCAAATTTGATGCGATCTCGCCGTACCCAATTCACGGTATGGAAGAGGCCTGCGGAATAAAACGTTCAGCCATTCCTTATGTCACTTTCGTCGCGGCACTTGTGGGAATGCTTGCAGGTCTTGCGATGACCTACTACATGTCGGTTGCCGACTGGCCCATTAATGTTGGTGGGAAGCCATTATTTTCACTACCGGCATTTATTCCTATCATTTTTGAGTTAACTATTTTATTTGCGGCCCTATGCTCCGTTGTCGCGCTGTTTGTTGTTTGCCGAATGCCTCGTATTGACCCACCGACAATCGACAAGGATTTAACATCACATAAATTTGCCATTTTTATTCCTGAAAATGACGTCGGCTTCAACCACGAGCGTGTCGAGCGACTATTTCGCGAACTGGGTGCCGCTGAAGTTAAGAAAATGGCGGAGTACTAAAATGAAAAAAATATTTAAGTTTATCTCTGGATTTTTAATCATCACCTCCGCCATTCTGACAACAGGGTGTGGTAAGGACACTTCGAAGCCGAATATCGAAATCATCCAAGATATGTCGGAATCGCCAGCGATCAAACCGCAAGAATACGACGAGGGTTCACCAAATCACTCGGGCATGCGGGTGCCACCAGAAGGCACGCGTCCGATTGGTTTTACTCCGTACAAGTACGCAACTAATTTTGATGAGGCCGCTAAAAATAAAAATCCTTTGGCGGAAGACTTTTCAGAAGAATCGTTGAAAGTTGGTCTGAAGTTTTACCAAACGAATTGCCTGCTGTGCCATGGGGCCCAAGGCCAAGGCTTAGAAAATTCGTCCATTACAGAAAAAATGGCATCAAAACCGCCGTCTTTGTTATCGGCTAAAATCATCAAATGGACAGACGGTCAAATTTATCATGTGATCACGATGGGTCAAGGAACTATGGGGCCTTACGCGTCTCACATTCCACAGGCGTACCGTTGGCAAGTTGTTAACTACGTTCGTCACCTTCAAAAAGAAGCGAAATAGGTAAATATGGGATCAAATAATCATTCGCCAGAATTAAAATTAACTAAGTTCGAAGCTCCGCTTCGGTTAAAAGTTGCCAGCATCGCCTGTATGTTTATTGGCTTTATCACGTTCGTTCTTGGGTTCATTCAAAATAAAGAACGTTTGTGGACGTCGTATTTAACTGCGTTTATGTTTTTCACCTGCCTAGCCGTTGGCGCCATGTTTTTCATCGCATTTAATTATGCGGCCAAAGCTGGATGGAGCGCTTCAATTCGTCGTTTTGCAGAGGCGATGACTAGCTTTATTCCGACCATGCTGATTGCCAGTTTTATTCTGATCATCGGGTTTAAGTATCTCTATGTGTGGGCGGATGCATCGCAAGTGCATTCACTTAGCGGTGGAAAAGCGATTTACCTGCAACCGTGGTTTGTTATTCTGCGGTTTGCACTTTTTGGTTTAGGCTGTTTGGGTTTCCGTCAGCTTATTGTTGGCAACTCTCTGAAGCAGGATCAATCGGGCGATCATGAATTAACGCATAAAAATTTAAAATATTCGATTGGCTTCATCGGATTTTTTGCCATATTTTTTACGATGTTTTCGTTTGATTTGCTGATGTCGCTTTTACCAACATGGTATTCGACAATTTTTGGCCTGTATGTTTTTGCTGGTGCTATTCAAGCTACGATGGCCGTTTTAGCAATCATGGTTGTCTGGTTAAAAAATTCGAAATGGATTTCTGGCTACGTGACTGTGGAGCATCAACATGACATCGGAAAATTTCTAAAAGGCTTCACTGTTTTCTGGGCCTATATTGCATTTTCTCAGTTCATGTTAATTTGGTACGCGAATATTCCAGAAGAAACTGAATTCTACATTATGCGTTCGTTAAACGGGTGGATGTCTGTTTCTTTTGGCTTATTAATTTTTCGCTTTATCGTACCGTTTTTAACTTTACTGCCACGGGGTGCTAAGCGAAATGATTCTGTATTAGTTGGAGTTTCGGTACTTGTTTTAGTTATGCAGTACGTGGATTTGTATTGGTTGATTTATCCTAATTTTTTCGATGGCATTCCGCGTTTTAGTTTCTGGGAAATCGGCATCTTTTTGGGATTTGCTGGCCTATTTTTAACAGGACTTACCAAGTTTTTCACAAAAAACAACATGGTTGCAGTGAAAGATCCACGCCTGCATGAGGCCCTTGCCCATCATGTGACGTACTAGTAAGTTCGTATTACCAATCCAATCATATGGCCAGATTAAGTCAGGCCTTACAAAGGTATCAGGGTTAAAAACGGTCAGCAGCGTTTTAACCCTAATAATCGCTTAAAAATAGCATTTACAATGCTTAACTTAAGGAAATTCTGTCATAATTTTCTGGCTTCCTTGGCGGAATTTAAGTACTGTTAAAGCATGTTCATTAAGCTTTCAACAGCATCCCAATCTCACACATGACCTTTTAAAAAAAATATGTCACAAATTAATATTATATTGCCGGATAAATCGGTACGTACATTTGACCATGAACCTACAGCACTTGAAGTCGCCGCAAGCATAGGGCCGCGATTAGCTAAAGACACTTTAGGCGCAAAAATAAATGGTCAAGCATCCATTGTTGATTTCCGCCAGCCGCTAAAAGATGGCACGCAGTTAGAGTTAATCACTACAAAATCGCCACAAGCTATCGAAGTTGTTAGGCATTCAGCAGCGCATTTAATGGCTCAAGCCGTTCAGCAGATTTGGCCTGAAGTTAAAGTGACCATTGGTCCAGTGATCGATACTGGATTTTTCTATGATTTTGATTCGCCTTTTCATTTCACTGAAGAGCACTTCGAAAAAATAGAAAAAAAGATGGATGAGATCGTCAAAAAAGATTTGCCATTAGTTCGCGAAAACTGGCCCATTGAAAAAGCGATTCAAACTTTTAAAAATATGGGTGAACGTTTTAAAGTCGAAATCATTGAAGACCTAGCATCCAAAGGTGAAACCGTTGTAGGTATCTATCACCAGGGCGATTGGTTTGATTTATGTCGGGGACCCCATGTGCAAAGCACAGGACAGCTGAAGGCTGTGAAGCTGATGTCGGTGGCTGGCGCGTACTGGCGTGGTGATGAAAAAAACCCAATGCTTCAACGAATTTACGCAACCGCATTTCAAGATAAAAAAGAATTAGATGCGCATCTCATCCAGCTGGAAGAAGCCAAAAAACGAGATCACCGAAAGCTTGGCAAAGAGCTTGGTTTATTTATGTTTCATGAATTAGCTCCGGCGTCGCCATTTTTTACTGGCCGTGGAACTGTGATTTACAATGAGCTGACTAAATATATTCGTGAACTGTATCAAGAGTACAATTACGAAGAAGTCATCACGCCGCAGGTTTTTGACGTTCAATTATTTCATACGTCAGGACATTACAAAAACTACAAAGATAATATGTATTTCACTAAGCAAGACGAGCGCGAAAATGCTTTGAAGCCAATGAACTGTCCGTCACACTGTTTACTATTTGGTGCGGAAAAACATTCGTACCGTGAACTTCCCCTAAGAATGGCAGACTTCGGACGACTGCACCGGTATGAAAAATCGGGATCATTGCATGGCCTGTCGCGCGTACGCACGTTTTGCCAAGATGATGCCCATATTTTTTGTACCATGGAGCAAATCAAATCTGAAATCGTGCGCTTTATCGAATTACTTAATAAGATCTACAGCACGCTCGGCATGCCTAATTACAACATCCAGTTAGCCACGCGCCCTGAAAACCGCATGGGTTCTGATGATGTTTGGGATCGCTCGGAAAAGGCCTTGGCCGACGCACTGACGGAACTTAAAATTCCGTTTCAGTTTTTACCGGGCGAAGGCGCTTTCTATGGCCCTAAATTAGAAATGCATTTCGTCGATGCCATCGGTAGATCATGGCAAACAGGAACCATCCAGGTCGATTTTAATTTACCAGAAGCATTTGATTTAAAATACACCGGAGAAGACAACAAAGAGCACCGACCAGTGATGCTCCACCGTGCGGTTTTAGGATCTTTAGAAAGATTTATCAGCGTTTATTTAGAACACACAGCCGGAAATATGCCGGCCTGGCTCATGCCAACACAAGTGATGATTTTAAATGTCACTGACCGAGTTAATGAGTTCTGTGAAACGATGGAGACAAATTTAAAGACGTCTAGGGTGCGGGTAGAATTTGACCGCCGCAATGAAAAATTAAATTTTAAAATCAGAGAAGCTCAGTTAAGAAAAGTTCCGTTTATGTTTATTGTGGGCGATAAAGAAGCTGAAGAAAAAACAGTCTCTATTCGCCTTCGGGACGGCACCATTCACAATGGAATTCCTTTTGAAACAGCACTTAAATTAGTAAAAGAAACAATAATAACGCGAAAACTAACTACGGAGGTTAGCCATTAATACGATAGTACCACGTCCACCACGCCCACCAGGAAAATTTGACCGCGATAAAAAACGCGAAAAAGACGGCTTACGCGTCAACCGTGAAATCCGAGCGCAACAAATTCGCTTGATTGATGAAAATGGAACAATGGCTGGTGTGATGACAGTGCCAGAAGCCCTGCGAATGGCTGAGGACAAAGGCTTAGATTTAATTGAAATTGCACCCAATGCGACTCCGCCCACGTGCAAAATCATGGATTACGGAAAATATAAGTACGAAGAAAAAAAGAAGGCTGCAGCTTCTCGAAAAAATCAAGTCATCGTGACTATTAAGGAAATCCAAATGCGGCCGCGCACGGATATCCATGATTTTGAAACAAAAATGAAGCACGCCCGCCGATTTATTTTAGATGGTGATAAAGTAAAAATTAATTTGCGATTTATGGGTCGTGAGATGGCACACCAAGAAGCCGGTGTAGCTGTCATTCGTAAAGCTATTGAGTTCGTCAAAGATATTTCATTAGTTGAATCCCCGCCAAAAACAGAGGGTAAAAATTTATTTACGCTCCTTGCTCCGGATCCAACGAAAGTAAAAGAATTTCTAAAACTAAATCCAACCAAAGTGGATGAAGTGTTAGAGCCAATGAAAGACAATGAGCCCGATGAGGAATAAAATAGCGACTGCAGTACTTTTAGCAGTGCTGACGGGGACTATTTCCTCGTGCACGACAAAAACAGTTACACCGGGCGCCGAGCGCCTACGTGTTTTTGAAACTGAACCAAAAAATTGTTTGTACATGGGTGAGGTTTCTAGCGTCCAAGAAAATGAAGACACTGTCGTGACTGCAGGTAAAGAAGTTGAGATGACTTTGAATACACGCATTGATTTACGAAACAAGGCCTTCGCTTTGAACGGAAACATCATCGTTTTCATGTCCAAAACAAAAGCCAAGTTAGCGACGACCAATGCAACTGTTGTTGACGCCGGAAAAAAAGAATCAAAAGCTGCAGAGTCTAAGACCCCTGTTGAGGATGAAAAAATTCCTCAATCCGTATTTTTAGCGACTGCATTTAGGTGCCCACCGAATATTTTAAATCAGTAAATCGTCGTTTTTTCGTAGCTTAGCACAAACGACGAGCATCTGACGTGCACCTGACCAGTAGCTGACTAGCAAATTTGCCTTAGAATTCTGAGTGAAATGCAGTTTTGGCTCCGGGCTAGCCTGTAACCCATCTAAATCCTTGATTTTTTCCATTTATAATCCTAAATCTATAGGACTCAAATTAAGGCTGTCAGCGGCAATACAAGAAGTAGATCTTAAACTAGATCTCGCCCTGTCGGAGGAAGGTCATTATGAAAACGCACTCTGGTGCAAAGAAACGCATGCGCGTTCTTAAAAGCGGAAAAGTGAAACGCAAACAAACAAAAATGCGCCACTTGAACTCACACATGAGTTCTAAGACTAAACGTCACCTAGGACAAGTTGTCTATGTTGCTGACGCTAACATGCTTCAAGTGAAGCGCCA
>JAYUTU010000370.1:0-9494 GCA_043754975.1 Bdellovibrionales bacterium
GTAGCCCACGGCAATTCACAAAATTGTCCGTAACAACATCCCGTGACGACACAGCCCAGTCGTCCTAGCGCATGTGATAGCGACAACAGCGGTGCAAAAAAATCGGCCCAGCTTAGAAATGATTCCTTCTGCCAATGGCAGTACAGCCATGAAATTGGCCACGCAATTAAAAAACCGCCGTAGTAGACGAAGCCACCGTTCCAGAAAAATAAAATTTGTAGCGGGTCTGTTGCATAATAAGGCCAGTCCTCGTAAACCACGTGCAGAAGCCGACCCCCAATAAACCCGCTGACCATCAGGATAAGCGCCAAATTAAATGCCACAGGCCTATTTTTTTTAAAAAAATCAACTCGGTAAGACAGATAAAACAAAAGCATAGATAGCGACAGGCTAATCACTAAAAAGAATGTCGGAATTTCAATAAAACCTAATTTAATAACTGGGATCATGTGCTGGCAGACTTCTTTTCAGTCAGCATTAGGAACATTAAATATAAAACCCCGCAGACGATAGCTGAATCAGCAATATTAAATGCAGGCCACGAATAGTTTCCAAAAATATGAAAATCAAGAAAATCGATGACGTAGCGAAACTGCAGGCGATCCACATAATTCCCCAGCGCCCCACCGAAAATAGATGACAGGGCCAGAGTCTGGCGAAAATCATCATTTTTCACACCTCGCAAAATATAGACGATGATCAAGCAGGCTAGGGGCGGCATCGACAAAAAGAAAACATCGCGAAATCCAGCTGAGGCATTGGATAAAAACCCAAAAGCTGCACCAAAATTGCGAATGTAAGTTATGTTAAAAAAATTTTCTACGATAACTTTTGATTCGTGCAATTGAAATTGAGTATGAATATATATTTTCGTCAGCTGATCTAGGGCGATAATCAGTCCCGCCGAGCAGGCTAACAGCAAATACTTTTTACTCACGTCAGTGCCTCAACACATTTGGGACAAACGCCTAAAGTCGCATCCCGTTGAGAAATTGAATCCGAATACACCCAGCAGCGCACGCACTTTTCCCCGTCAGCTTTAGTGGCCTGAACTGAATAGGGTCCTTCAGCGACTGTAACTTTTGAAACAATAAGAATTTCTCGCAAATCAGAAATATTTTTTAAAGCAGAAAGTAACTCTCCGTCAGCAGTGACTTGGACCTGGGCCTCAAGGCTTGCTCCGATAGTTTTCGCTGCCCGTAAATCTTCTAATTTTTTCTGCACATCAGTACGAACTGATAATACTTTCTCAAACAAAACAGCAAGTTCTGGTTTTAACCACAGTGGATTAGCAACCGGAAAGTCCTCAAGAAATACAGATTCCCTTTTAGCTGATCGCAAATAGGAATACGTTTCTTCAGCTAGAAACGAAAGTATCGGTGCCATCATGCGGATCACAGAGGTACAAACATGGTACAAAGCAGTCTGTGAACTCCGACGGGGCAATCCATCGGCCTTCCAGGTGTACAAGCGATCTTTTAAAATATCCATGTAGGTCGCAGACAGCGTCACCGTAAAAAAGTTATTCAGCAGATGATAAACGCGGAAAAATTCATATTTTTCGTAAGCTGCTGTCACGTCGGTTATTAATTGTGTCAGCTGGTGCATCATCCACTGATCGACTTGGGTCATCTGAGCATAAGCGATTTCATTTTTTGTCATATCAAAATCGGAAGTCGATCCCAAAAGAAAGCGCATTGTATTTCTAATTTTACGGTAGGTTTCCGTAACTCGAGTTAATTCTTCTTTGCCACACCCAATGTCGCCGCCGTAATCACCATAAGCGGCCCATAGGCGAATAATTTCTGAGCCACTCTTGGACGAGACCTCATTCGGATCAACTACGTTTCCTAATGATTTACTCATTTTTCGGCCTGTTGAATCCATTACGAAACCATGTGTGATCAACGCTTTAAATGGAGGTTTCTCCGTGGTCGCCATCGAAGATAGCATAGATGTATTAAACCAGCCGCGATGTTGATCTGAACCTTCGATATAAGCATCAGCGATTCTGTTTTTATAGCCGTGATTGGCTTCTGGCGATTGCACAGCTGCATGACAAACACCGGAATCAAACCAAACGTCTAAAATATCACGACCAATTTTAAAACCTTGAGTTCCAAATTCAGCTTTCGCTGAACTTGGCTTTTTCCAACTTTTTCCAGCAAGTGCAGTGGCGTCTGCTTTGTAATAGGCTTCGATACCGCCTTCAGCGACGATATCTGCTGCCCGCATCATGATATCGTAATCAGCTAAAGGTTCCCCAGTAGCAACACATGTTAATATTGGAATTGGCACACCCCAAATACGTTGGCGTGATAGACACCAATCAGGCCTGTTCTCCATCATGGCTTGAAATCGTGCACGGCCCCAGTCAGGAAAAAACTGCACGTCATCCAACGCTTTCAAAGTTTTTTTTCTGATCTGCGTTTCGTCTTGGTCGATACCAATAAACCACTGCGCCGTTGTCCGAAAAATCAATGGAGTCTTCGACCGCCAACAATGCGGATAGCTGTGAACGAACTCAGTAAATTTTAGTAAGTGCTGACTCGCGCGTAATTTTTCAATAATCAGCGGGTTGGCTTTAAAAATATTGATCCCTTGCATTTCAGAAAACTCATCGGTGAATTTTCCCGCATCATCAACAGGACATAGCGTGGGTAACCCATATTTTTGACCAACACGAAAGTCATCAGCTCCATGGCCCGGAGCTGTGTGCACGCAGCCAGTACCAGCATCTGCAGTTACGTGCAGACCCAAAACAAAAATGGAGTCACGATCCAAAAACGGATGGCGAGCTTTTCCTAAATCGATATCAGCACCCTTAAAGGAACTGACTTCGGTTAACGTCAAAGACATTTCTTTTTCAAAAATTTCTTTTAATTTTTTAGCGATAACCAAATTTTCAGTGCCGGTGCTGTAAACTGCATAGTCAAAATCAGGATGAAAACAAATTCCGACATTCGCAGGCAAAGTCCACGGAGTTGTCGTCCAGATTACGACCGAGGTCTTACCTTGTGGCGCGCCCAGCTTTTTTAAAGTTGCTGAATCAGTGACTTCAAATTTCACATAGATCGATGGCGACTTGTGATCGTGATATTCAACCTCAGCATCTGCAAGTGCCGTTTTTAAAGTCCAATTCCAGTAAACTGGTTTTACGCCTTGATAAATTACGCCACGCTGAAAAGCTTTAGCAAATTCGCGAACTTCTGCGGACTCATACTGCTTAGACATAGTTAAATACGGATTAGCCCAATCAGCTAAAACGCCCAAACGTTTAAACTGTTCCCGCTGGTGATTGACCCACTTGGCGGCTTCATCTCTGCAAAGTGCTAAAACTTCTTGGTCTGTTTTCACTATTTTTTTTTCAGCTAAATCTTTCATAACTTTGTGTTCGATTGGTAAACCATGACAGTCCCAACCAGGAACAAACGGCGCAGCAAAACCCTTCATTGATTTATATTTTAAAACGAAATCCTTTAACGACTTATTCAGAGCATGACCAATGTGTATAGAGCCATTCGCGTAAGGCGGTCCGTCAGGCAGAGTGAAGCCAGGATTATTTTTATTTTTCAGCTGAATTTTTTCGTAAATTTTTTCACTGTCCCATTTTGCAATAATCTTGGGTTCGTTGATTGGTAAATCACCCTTCATCGGAAAATCTGTTTGCGGTAAACGAATCGTATTTTTATAATCCGGGGTGTTCGGTACAGACACGTGAAGACTCCTTCAATTTGTAAGTCTTAAAAATATCAAAAAGATCAGCACTTGGGCAGTGCTTTAACTGGTGGATTTGCTCATAGCGCTAGGCGAAAACTAGATTTTTTTAAATTGTTTGTGTCCAAGTGCAATGAGCGCCCTAAGAGCTTCAGTGTCAGAGCTCAAATTCAGAGTTTGCTTTACTTCGGAGATGGCTTGCAGTGATGCCGGGTCTAACCCAGTCAGGGCCGAAGCGGTTGCTTGGTTGTGCACGACTGCGACTGGTTGAGGAAACGAAGGCGCCGCCGCGGACATTTGCGCTTTCGCCGACGGCTGTAAGTCGCCCATGATCCCGGCCAAGGACTTTAGCTCTTGCTTGAAGTTTTGAATACTTGGCGTTTCTAATGAAGCGTCACCACTGCGTTGAGCTTTCAAGTAAAGTCCGATCAACATCTCTTGCGACGAAGCAATTTCTTTGATGGCAGGACTCTGCGTGAGCAGCCAGGTGTAAGCCTTCTGCAGCACGTCTTTGGTGTAAGCTTGCGGTGGTAACGGATTCATTGACATAAGGTTGTCAACGCTAGCGATCTTAGAATTTTCAGTCAACAGCATCTACTCAGAAAAAACAGCGCACAAAAATGAGAAAAATTTAGAAACTAATTTTTGGGTTCTGCATATTCTTTAGCCACGATTCCATACTTTTCAATTTTTCGTAACAATGTTTTTTTCGGAATGTTTGCGTGTAATGCTGTTTGATTTATTCTGCCCTTGAAAGTCTTTAAAGCCTTGATAATAAACTGCTTTTCGAACTCTTCTTTTTGCGCATTAAAATCGAGTAAGCCATTTGCAGCCATCGGTATGCTAATATCGTCTGCATCAGCGTCACCTAGCAAGTCGTCGTCGTTATCTGAGTCAACATCTAATCCGTCATCTAAATCAAATTCATCACCGCTCAGAACCTGTGCAGATTTTTTCAGACTTTCAGATTGACTCTGTATTTGTCCCATTGTCTCGATCAAATTAACACCAACTGACTCTAAAACTGACTCTGGTAAACTGGACAAACTGATTCTGTTTCCAGATTCTAAAACGAATGAATGCTCGATCACATTTTCTAATTCACGGATATTTCCCGGCCAGCCATACTTCTTCAAAACAGATAAAGTGTCTTTGGTAACGCCAGCGATTTTTTTGTTATGCACTTGATTGAATTTTTTTATAAAAATATTAATTAAGACCTCAAGGTCATCTTTACGATCAGCTAATTGGGGTAAAAAAATCGGGACAACATTTAATCGATAAAATAAATCCTCGCGAAAGCGACCGTCTTTCATCATTTCTTCCAAAGGGCGATTAGTGGCTGCAATGATGCGCACACTCGATGAAATCTCACGATTTGATCCAACTGGAGTAAATAATTTTTCCTGCAAAACACGTAAGATTTTAACCTGCATCATGGGCGGCATGTCGCCCACTTCATCTAGAAATAAAGTTCCACCTTCAGCAAACTGAAATTTTCCAATTTTGCGCTCGTTGGCGCCCGTGAAAGAACCTTTCTCGTGGCCGAAAAGTTCTGATTCGAACAAATTTTCTGGAATTGCAGAACAATTGATAGCAACAAATTTTTCATCTTTTCTTGAAGAATTAAAATGCACTGCTTTAGCAACTAACTCTTTGCCAGTGCCCGAAGCACCACGAATAAGAACGGGAGTATCTACTTTGGCTAATTTGTGGATCACATTAAATACTTTTTGCATCTGCGACGTATTGCCAATAATTTTTCGGCCTTCATCGACAAATACTGGTGAAGAAACTGCTAATGTTGAAATCAACGTGTGCGCATTCATGGCCTTATCGATTAATAAAATAAGATCATCGCTAGCAATTGGCTTTGATAAAAAATTATAGGCACCGTCACGTACAGCTTGCACGGCTACTTCAACAGTCGCGTGTGCCGTTAACATCAGGACAATGATTCCTGGATCAAACTCTTTAATTTGCTTTAAAGTTTCTAGGCCATTTAAGCGTGGCATATCAACATCCAGGATAACGATGTCATAGCGTCGTTCGGTCGGGGCAGTGTCTTTCACTTTTTCTAGCGCATTGATGCCATCGAAAGCTTCCTCAACTGCGAATCGTTTTGCACTTTCAAGAGCTGACCGGATGGTTAGGCGCTGGGCTTGGTCGTCGTCTACAACAAGAACACTTAACATAAAATCTCCCCCGAGAATGTTGTCATAGGAACTTTGTTCATGGGATGTTCTATCACAACCCGCCGAATAATGCTTAATTTATCTTCATAAGGAAAGTAAAAAAAATGACTCTGAGTTAATTATTCAAAGGCAAGCTGACAGTGAACTGGGACCCCTTGCTGGGCTCGCTGAAGACGATAATACGACCACGATGAAGCTCAATGAAGTAGGAGGCCAAATACAGGCCCAAACCCGAACCCTTAATGGTTGAGGTTTTAACCGAATGTGTACGAAAAAATTTCATGAAGATGTTCGGAAGATCGACAGTCGGGATACCCATGCCGTGATCAATTATGTCGATCAAAATCTCGTTCCCATGCTCCCGAGTTTTAATGGTCACAACAGAATCCTCGAAGCTGTACTTAATTGCATTTTCAATCAGGTTTGAAAAAACTTGTTTTATAAGCTCGGGGTCAATTGAGATTGGAAACAGCGGTTCAAGTTCCTGTACAATTTTAATGCGCTTCACTTGGGCTAGAAATTCATGCTTTTTTATAACATCTAAAATTAATTGGTTAATATCTTTGGATTGACGGTGAAGCTCGACCCCTTGGCTTTCAATGCTGCCGTATTGTAAAATAGCGTTTATAAACTTCAACAAGTCATTTGAACTGCTGTTGATCGTGTCTACGGCCTCACGCTGTTTCGAGCTTAAAACGACATTTTCTTTTAAGATAACTTCCGTCATTCCTAGGATGCGTGCGATCGGAGTTTTCAAATCGTGGGACATCATTGAAATAAAATTAGTTTTTAGCTCTTCAACTTGTTTTAATAATTTATTTTTTTGAAAATATTCCCAGCTGCGACGGTTTTCAATAATCAAACGGTAAGGGATGAAAAAATAGTAGCAAAGAAAAATGGCCAAAAACGGATGGGCTATATCAATCCAAATGCCTACAAGCAAAAACAACAGAAAGGCAAAAAAAGTAAATCCCAGTAAAGTTGACCCCAGCAACAGCAGCCCACGAGATGGTTTTAAACTGAGAACAACGTGAACGGTTAACACCGAGATCAAGCAGGTTAAAAGAATATTGACCCAATTCGGTAGACGAATCGGCGCGCTATTATCTAAAAGTGTCTGAATCATATTTGCGTGCAACTCGATGGAGGTCATCGCATTGATTTCTCGCGAGTAGGGAGTCAACGCATACTCCCGGATGGACTTTCCAGTATCGGTTCCAACTATGACAATTTTATTGCGAAAAGCATCCTTTGGAAACGCTTTGTTTAAAACATCTTCAAAGGAAAAAGTTGGAAAAGAACCATTCGGATGATAGTTAATGTAGGCCTGATCCGAATCAAAAAATGCGAACAGTCCGCGAACATCGTTCATGTTTTGAATCGTTGGGTTGTAGTGTTCGGCAACTATCGGATGCAATAATTTTTGCTCTTGGTAGCGGATCATCATGCGCCGGTAGACACCGTCTTTGGCGAAGAGCACAGTGTCTGATGTTTTAATCCCGGGATAAATTTTCAAATTTTGCAAGGGCTCATTCAATTTAAATTTGCCCGTTTCGCCTTTCATTTCCAGATCGTCGGTTGGAACATAGAAATCGCCAAACTGGCTAGCAATTTCATAGAAGGCCTTTCGCTGATTAAGAGTCCCATCGATATCTTTAAGCTCTCCATCTTTGGGGCGAAAATCATAAATCACAAAACGCGGCAAATCTGTAATTAGATTATTTAAAAAATCAGCATGGATTTGATAATTTGGAAATCCCTGAAAGCGTTCAACAGTCGTGCTATCAATTTTCACCAGGACAATTTCGGTCTTGTTAATTTTTGATAAACCAATGGCAGCTTTTAAACTAACTCGTAGATCATAAAAATAACTTTCGATGTAATCTAATTTTAAAAAGGAAATCAAAGTTGCAGCTAAAACAGCAAATAAAATCCGAGTGGCCAGCTGTCGCCAGGTCAGAGAACTTAGACCAGATTTTTCTTCTGGGTGGGTCGATGCCGATTGTTTCATAGATTAGTTATTGGTAGCACTGAGTTGAACCGAACAGAAAGCGGTTAAGATCAATTGGAAGCGTCGGGCGGATTGCCGGAAGGAATGCATGCAAGACCTGTTGAGCTCGTCCGAATAAGCTTAGACGGCTTAACCTTTACGATGTGTTTTAAACTCTTTGTAGCGGTCGTTTTCATACTTTATTCCTTGCCTTTAAATTAGGCTCTAGCTCTTTTATAATACATAATCCCTAGAAGAATCAAGCCCCTTGTGCGTTCACAGAACATTTCATCTTTTAAATGTTTATCCCCCGTGTGGGCACGGTTTATGTACATGCAACCCCCACCGCAAACAAAGCGGGCCCAGCATGTTTGGCAATTATTTAGTTCAATCAAGGGCTTCTGGTATTTTTCAAGCTTCGCGCGGTCGACGCTTGCTCCGGCACCAACAACTTCGGCTTTTTCTCCAACGACCCACGGGCATGTGTACACTTGATTTTTCGCATCAATCATTAAGTAACTTTTACCAGCACCACAGAAATTTTCTATCTGCTGCTGCGAATCCAAAGTTTCAAAATAAGCGTTGAAAGCCTTTATCCGCCGAAGCTCAGTTTCGCCGCCGCTCTGCCAGGCCAGTTCTGCAACTTCCTTCATTTGTGCCAAATACTCTTGCTGAGCATGTTCATTTTTTTCAGTATAGGAAAAGTTGAATTCAAACCAATCGGCTCCGAGCGTTTTAAAAAAGAGATAGCTTTCTTTTACCGAAAGATTCGTCGCGGAATAAACTCCGCTGATCCCAATTGAGGCCAGCGATGAGCGAATAGAAACTAGACTTTTTATTCCGTTTAAGGTTTGCGCAGTCGATCCTTTGCCATCTTTTGAGGGGCGAACAGAGTCATTGATGTTTGCAGTCCCGTCCAAGCTGACAGTGATATGTATCTTCATTGTTTTTAGAATCTCTAAAACCGACTCCGTTATTAAGGTTCCATTTGTAGTCACCATATATTTACAACTAATTCCGCGAGCAGCGCCCTCAGTCTGTATGTAGTCGTGGATGGCCTTCATACCTTCGGGGTAAAGCAGGGGCTCGCCACCGACGAAGGACAAATTGAACTGGCTCCCGGAGGGTAGTTTTTCTAGAAAATATTTTAGCTGAGGCAATGTTTTTTCGACATCAATTCGAGTTACAGGATCGCCGTAAGTTCCGTCGCCACCAGCAGCACAGTACGTGCATTTCAGGTTACAGATTTGAGTTACATTTAACGTAATTGATTTTATTCCAAAGGCGACATGGCCCGATTTTATGTCGGCATTCACTTCGTTTTGCCAGTGCGCTAAGGATGCAAATGCGACCGTGTCATTTGGCAGCACCGCAGGCGCCGTGTTTGTGCGAAGTGTGATGGGGCTCATCTGTGCAAAAGCGTCCGGGCTGAGCTCGGCGACTTCAAGATTTCTCGCATGATAGGCGGTAATTCCGTCATGGGTTTGTACAGCGATTATATCTTCAAAACGCTTCAGGTTCAAAGTGACCTCACGGCAAGCAATGGATTGGTTTTAACTATCTTTTTAAGTTCTTCTTAAAAGCTAGCAAGT
>JAYUTU010000371.1:0-20386 GCA_043754975.1 Bdellovibrionales bacterium
AAAAAATTCAAAGTAATGCGATAGTCGCACAAAGACTAAAAAGAACCCCGTCAATTTTGCTTAAACTATCGAATCACAAAACGATGAGATTATCTGCAATGCAAGATATTGGTGGACTAAGAGCCGTGTTGGAAAACACTGAGGATATATATAAATTAGTGTCCGTATATAAAAAATCAAGATCGAAGCACTCTATGTTTTCAATTGATGATTATATTCAAGAGCCAAAAAAAGACGGCTACCGTGGTATACACCTTGTGTATAAACTTTCTAAATCTCCAAGCCTATTTTTAGAAATTCAACTCAGGTCACAGTTGCAACACGTCTGGGCGACTGGGGTAGAAGTTTTTGGTACTCTAAAAAACAGCTCATTTAAATCTGGTCATGGAAGTCATCGGTGGCTAGATTTTTTTTCCCTTTTAAGCTCAGTTTTTGCGATTAAAGAGAAAAGGCCCATATTAAAAAACCACCGATCCTTGTCTCAGGGTTTACTCATTGAAAATTTAAAAAATGTAATTAATGAACTGCAAGTGATCGACAATCTAAACGTCTATACGCATGTCTACAAACAGATTGCACAAAACAATATGACCGGAAGAAAAGGGCACTATAGTTTAATTTTATTGAATTCTCGAGACACCACAATTTCGTTAAAAACATATGGTACTAGGCAGTTTGATTTAGCCGCAAAAACTTACTTGGAATTAGAAAAAAAACATTTTAATGATAAGCAAATTAATATTGTTTTAGTTAACACCGGAGATATTAAAAAGTTAGAGGAAAGTTATCCCAATTACTTTATGGATACAAAGACACTTGTCACCAATCTATCATTGATTATGCTTGGTAAATTTATCTAAGCCTCGCTACAAAGCCTAGATAAGCATTCAGATCTTAATTAAATAGCCGACGGAGAATAAAATAATAGTGATGCATCATGGGTTCACCTGTCCATGCTGTGCACATAAGCGACGGTCGGTAACAATCAAATTTTCCTGAAACTGTTTGGTACTCGTCCCCAAGCCCAAGCATGTGACCCAATTCGTGCGCGACAACCGCCCCCGTCCAGTCTCGGCCCCAATTTGTATCGTAAGGTCCGCGCGTTGAATCCAAAACATTAACTGAAAAATGTGCTTTCGAGCTGTCCGTTACAATTTCAAATTTAAATTTATAATTAAAATCAGCCTCAATACGCCCGTAGTTCCAAATTTCGGTGGCCTCAATCATCCTGTAACGAAAATAGGAAAGATCATTCGCAGTCGGGCTTTTTAAATGAACTCGGACCACAATTGTCAGCCCATCCGCAGTGGTCACAACATCGTATGTGTATTTTTTTTTCACGATATCCGCATAGGTAATTTTACCCGTCACGACCTTGATGGGCTTCAAATTATTTTTTTTGAGCCGATCCGGGCCAGGGAATGATTGATAGGTATCTTTCAAGTGAACTCGAAATGACTTAAAGGTTTCCTGAGGTTGCTGTTTTCTAAATGCCTCTGGTATCAATAATTCGTAAAGCCAACGGTAATCTTCGTCACCGCTTGGTTGAACTCCATAATCGAAATCATAGCCCCCGCCGTAAGATTCTAAAAATTCTTGGGATGATGCTTGGGCTGATTCTTGGGCTGATTCTTGGGCTGATGCTTGGGCCATTGCCTGACATACTGATCCGCTACTCAGCGACGCCATTAGAATAAAAATGATGCTCTTCATGAAATAATTATTTCACGCCTTTGTCGGTCGAGCAATCGACTTTAGTCTACGACTCGACCAAAAGTGGCTGTCAGCTAAAACACATCACTCCAATGTTTTCGCGATGGTCTCGATAAGTATTCGGCCACGCATTGACTTGCGAAATTCAGATTTAAAAATAACGCACATACGGTCATTGAACTCGGGCGCATCTTTAACCTGTTGTATATTTTGGTCTTTAGTTGTTTTAACCACGCGTTCGGGCAAAATCGCGCAGCCAGCACCACTATGAACAAGTTGCGAGATAACTTCTAAACTTGAAGATTCAATGACCCGCGTGAAATGAATGTTTTTTTTCTCAAGCTTTCGTAAGATATCTTGAGTTTGCAACAAGCTGGGTTCAACAATCAGCACATCGTTATTCAAGCAATTTTTTGTTTTCCACAATGTCACTCGGTCCTTCGCAACTTCTTTTATAATTAAATCCGGATGCGACACCGGATTGATGACGAACGCGATATCCAATTTTTGACTGATAACATCTTCAACCATGTGACGTGATAACCCATGAGTAAAACTAAAAGTAACTTCAGGATATTTTTTTAAGAAGTCAGGCAAAAAATTCGGCAGTGTGTACTGCGCCACAGCCGAATGACAGCCAAGGCGAATAGTGCCTGAAGCTTTCTGCACTTCATTCTGTGCCGAAACTAAAACATCCTGCCATTTCTGGATAAGCTCTACAGTTTGTTCAGCCATTCGTTGGCCTGCACTAGTCAGTGTAAGTCCTTTTTTACTGCGCAGAAACAAAGGTGTCTTCGTTTCTTCTTCTAAACGTTTTAGGCAATGACTTAAAGTGGGCTGCGTCACGCCAAGGCGCTCGGCGGCTCGGGAAACATGCAAAGTTTTAGTTAGTTCTAGAAAGTATTTAAGGTCAATTTGATTAATCATTAGTAATAATTATCATAAGAGCATAATTAATTCATTATATTTATCATTACAATTCGCATAAATTCTTTGTAACAAAGGATGGGCTTTATGAAATGGAATAGACGTAATTTATTAAAATCTGGCTTAATTTCCACAGCAGCTTTAATGGTACTGCCACTTAAATCAAATGCATTAGAAAGCTGCTTAAATGATAAAACGCCTGCACAAACTGAAGGGCCTTTTTATCCCGTCAATGAACAAGTCGATACAGATTCTGACTTGGTTCAAGTTGAAGGCGCAACCCGAACGGCGATAGGCAAAATCGTTTTAGTTGAGGGCTTAGTTACGGATCAACATTGCCAACCCGTTCAAGGGGCTTTAGTAGAAATTTGGCAAGCCTGTCATTCGGGCCGCTACAATCATCCGTCAGACACCAACACTGCATCCCTTGATCCTTATTTTCAATACTGGGGAAAAGCTGTAACTGATGCGAATGGAAAGTACAAATTCCGCACCATTATTCCCGGAGCCTATCCGGCCAATTCAGATTGGGTGCGTCCACCGCATATTCATTTCAAAATCTCAAGACTTGGCTACATAGAGCTTATCACTCAAATGTATTTCGCCGGGCAATCATTAAATCAAAAAGATCTTGTCTTACAAAGATTAAAAAAATCTGATCAGCAAAAAGTGATTGTTGAATTTAAATCTGTGGATGGTGCCCTGCCAGTTGGAACTTTCGATATTCAAATCGAAAAGCTTTAACTTTGCGGATTGAATTTATTTCTGACAGGGTTTGGCAACGGTGACCAGAGAAGTTACAGCAAGTTGTGATCCAATTTGAGACATGACAACTGACGGCCACAAAATCAAACTTAAACAATCTTACCTTTATTAAATCGTCTGTAGCCCATCTCAGTTGGAACGATTATTTCATGTAATTCTAGTGAAACACTTAGTGAAGGAGATTTCGTATGAAAATGAGACACACAGCCCAGTTGCCAAAGTGGATGATGACAGTAACCTTAGCTTTTTCAATTTCTTCAGAAAGCTCTGCGGGTTGGTTCTTTTCAGATTCAGAAGCGGAAAAAAAAGTACAGTATGAAAATTCGCAAAAATTAATAAAACAAAATGGAATCACTAATAAGGTCATTTCTTCGGTCATCAGTAAATTAAATAGTTTTGAAAAACAAGAGCCCGGCTTACGGTCGGACTTAAATGAATTTTTAATTCCCGGTGAAGCTAAAGCAATCGACAGAGCCACAGTTGATGTAATCAGAACCGTAATGAGTCGCGCTTTCAAAGGTGAAACACCCGGAGTTGCTAAAGGTGATCATGGTAAAAGTTTAGCGTGCCTGAATGGCTCGGTTCAGTTTTATAATGATATCCCTGAAGACTTACAGCGTGGAGTTGTCGTTCCCAATGCGGTGTACCGCGTAGAGTCCCGGCTGTCCAATGCCGAAGAGCCCGGTCTTAGTGACCGCAGCAGCATCAGCCAAGGTGTCGCTTTAAAACTTAAATCGATCAGCGAAAATGTAAATTCTTTAACCCGACTGCCTGATTTTTTGAATTCGGATGAACAAGATTTTTTGATGACTAGCTCGCCTGTTTTTTTCTTACGTGATATTATTGAATACAGTGAGGCTTTTGCAATTCGCGCAAACGGTGGCGGGCCACTGCAAATTGCAAAAGGTCTGATTTCAAACCCAATGGGATTGGGTCCACGGTTAGGCGCTATGGCTTTATCGAAATTAAATGATTACACGGCGTTAGCACCACGAAATCCAAAAAATATTATGACTCACCCTTACTGGAGTAAACATGCCTACGCTTGGGGAGAGAAAAACGACTCTCGTGGCAGTCATGCTGTGAAATACAGTGTTGCTCCCTGCGATAACGCATCAGCCCTGACGTTGAAATCAGAAAAACTGAATTACCAACAAGAATTCATCAGTGAGGCTTTCAGTCAAAACAATGAAATTTGTTTCAAATTTCGCGTTCAATCTCGGCCGGTTAATGCTACCGAAAAAAATTATCCCATGGAAAATGGCCATACAGAGTGGCTTGAGGCAAATGCTCCATTTGTAGATATTGCCGTCATTCGATTTCCAGCTGAAAGTAATCGAAATTGGAAATCCGCTGAGGCTCAAAAAGCTTGTGCAGCAACGGAATTTACACCGTGGAATGGCTTGTTAGCTCACCAGCCTTTAAGCAATTTGGCGCGGGGACGACGTTACGTGTACAAGGCAAGTACCTTAGTGCGCGAAATGAAAAATCTACTTGATGCAGAGATTAATAACGCTAAATAATAATCCAAAATAAATAGCTTTTTAAAAATGTTTCTCATACCCTTTTACTGTTACTAAATTTTAGTCACAGAGGGTGAATTTTATGAAACATTTTATCGCTTTAGTTCTTGGCTTAGCTGCAGCAGCCATCGTGACAGTCCAGATGGGCTGTCAAACGAATCCACAAACAAACCAACAAATCAGCACGGCCGAATTAGCCAAGTCTCAGTTGCGAACACCGGCCTTCGAAACAGACGGAAAAGAGTGGAACGAATACGGCGGAATAAGAACGACTGACCGCATGGGTGAAAAATATTCGCCGCTTGAAGAAATTAATACCACGAACGTCAAGCGCCTTAAAAAACTGTGGGTATATAATACTGGTGAAAAAGATATTGCCGGACCTAAATCCTTAGAGGTCACTCCCCTTTACCACAACGGAAAGCTTTTTGGTTGTACGATATTCAATAAAGTTTTTGCATTAGATGCAGATACCGGAGTCCCGGTTTGGGAGCGTAATCCAAACGTTAGAAAGTCTGAAAAAGTTTGGGCCTACAAGTGCCGTGGAGTTTCTATATGGAAAGATGCGCAAGCGAGCAGTGGCCTTTGCAGCACTCGTATTTTCAGCAACACGATTGATGGTCGCTTGCTTGCTTTCGACAGTGAAACTGGAAAATCATGTCCCGATTTCATCGAAAGAGACCGCGATGCGAATGGTCAACCAATTTCCGGAGCTACACCCGGAGAAGTTTCGCCATGGATAAACGTCATGAGCCCGCATCCTTCTAAGGCGGATCGCTTAGCCCACGTTCGTAAAGAAAAAGATCATCCGTTTCGCGATGAATATTATATCACGTCAGCTCCACTTATTTTTAAAGACTTAGTTATTGTCGGTGGCGGCATTACCGACAACGGACGCGTTGATGCAACGGCGGGCGCAGTCCAAGCTTTTGATGCGCGAACTGGTCAACTCATGTGGACCTGGGATCCTGCGCCAAAAGCGCTTACCAGCAAGTCCACTGCAGAGCAGCCATTAGTTTACGGAACGCCAAACGTATGGGCGCCTATGGCGGCTGATGATTCTCGCGGACTTATTTTCTTACCAACCGGTGCCGCTGCTCCCGATTATTTCGGCGCTAATCGAAATGGAAAAGATCAGTATGCAAATTCTGTTATTGCCTTAAGAGTTGAAGAAAATGGAAATCTTCTGACTCAGCCACGCATTGAGTGGCAATTTAAAACTGTAATTCAAGACAAGTGGGATTATGATGTCGCATCCCAACCCGTTCTGACAGAACTGCAAGTTAACGGCGAGACTATTCCCGTAGTTTTGCAAGGCACAAAAATGGGTTTTGTTTTCATCATGCACCGTGATACTGGCAAACCAGTTTTTCCAACAAAAAATGGCGTGGTCAGTGGAAATTACCAAGATCTTTTGCGTGAGGTCACAATCAAGGGTGTTGTCGCTGAAGAGTCGATTGCAATGAATAAGTCCGATTTCATAACTGAAACTGCAGACGGTAAAGTGACTTATATTCCAAAAACTTCGGCAAGCCATTCGCGGCACCAACCATTTCCACCTTCAGAATGGCAGCTTCACGATACGCCCAACACAAAGCTCGGCTTACTCGGACAATTAGCGCTGCTAAATTCAAAGTGCCGAGATCTTACAAAAAAATATGATTATGAAGGTATTTACACACCACCTACTTTGCGCGGTGGAATTAATTTTCCAGGTGCCGTTGGCGGTATTGATTGGGGCGGCGTCACCGTCGATCCAGTTAATCAAATACTTTACGTCAACCAAATCCGCATTGCGACCATTACACAATTGATAAAAAGAGCCGATTACGCAAAAGCTTTGGCCGCCGCGGGCCCTGCCGGGCCGAAAGCATTTAAAGAAGCGTATTTTGATATGTTAGGTACACCCTACGGATTACACCGCTTTCCGTACATTGATTCAGAAACTAAACTTCCTTGTTCAGATCCCCCTTATGGAACATTAAAAGCAATCAGTTTAAAAAATGGACGCCTCTTATGGGAACACACCTTTGGCGACTTTGCCGAAATGTCTAGAGCGATAGCGGCGCAAAATGGACTTCTATTAAAGGCTCACACAGGCGATATTGCTTCTGTAAAAGATCAAACAGCAGTTAGAAAAGCAATGGCCTTATTGCAAAAAACCTTGGCCAAAGCAGGCGCTTTAGCAAAGACTGCCGTTATAAATGTACACAGTCTAAGTGCAGGCGTTCCCAACTTTGGTGGCTCGATGGTCACTAAGGGTGGTATTTTATTTATTGCTGCAGCAGCAGATTCCCGGTTTAGAATGTACAACAGTAAAACCGGTGAACTTATTCACGAGATTGCATTAGATCAGTTTAAAGATGCAGGCTCTGGTGCTGCAACACCAATGACTTATGTGTCTAATCAAAATAGACAGGTCGTGGTGGTTGCTTCGGGTGGAAACAAATTTATTCCTGGAAAACAAGGCGACGCAATTGTCGCCTTTGCCTTAGAGTAAATTTGATCTCAAAAATTAATTTGGATTCCAGGGGTGAAAGGCATTTTTAACCCCTTTGAATTTCGGAGCAAGCTCTGGAAAATTTCTTTTTATTACACTGATCATCGTTTCTTTTTCAACCCAGTTTTTCCCCGCTGCCGAATAAACTTCATCTGTATAAAGATCACTTAAAAATGGATCTGACATCAGTCTTCGCGAAGCCATTAGTGCAAAAATATAAAATGGGGTATTACCAAAACCAAATTGGTCAAACCGATCTTCTTCAGCTAGGGTTCCAACTAGCAAATCTAATTTCTCAACATCGTTATTATACAATCGCCGCAGGTTCGCGATATCTTCGATTTCTTGATTTGTCAGAAGTGCATTTCTGTCATTTTCTGGAAGTGAATAATAGTATTCATAGAATACCGGCTCAGGCACCAAATTCACGCCCGCATTTAATGCGCCAGCTTTTCCACCATTTATCACATTTTTGATGTTTCCGATCACACCAACACTTTCGATTTTTTTAGCATCTCGTTCGACCATCGGCATGTCATACTTTTGTGGGTCAGCTTGGATTTGCATTTTCAATTTATTTAGAACCTGTTGATAGCTCGCAGATTTTGCCGATGCGTCTTCATAAAGTATTTTCGAAGTTACAAAAAGCTCTTCGAAATCTCTTAAGGGTCGCAGTCTTAAGGACCTTCTAAAAGCATTGTATCTCGGAACATGCCTTTCGCGGTCACGAACGATATCTACTGCACCCATATTCATTTTTATTGGCTGATCTTTTTTCTGACCTTGGACATTTCGGCGCACTTCCATACTTTCCATAAACTTCGGATAATTATGTAATGTCATTAGGCCTGCTTTATTACGACCAAATGAATAAAGCCAATCCACCGAGGAGAACTTTTTTGATGAATTTGTATATAGATTTTCAACATCACCATCACGTGTTTTATCAATCGGAATGACGACCTCTACTTTATCTGTCGTCGTATTGTGTCTCATTAAATTGATATTATCTGATAGCAACGAATGCATCCTGTAAACAGACACAAATTCTTCAGTCAGCGAAAACGGAACGTTGTACAAGTTCAAAGTGCCTTCACCGGTCAGACCACTTGTTAACATTCTAGTATCAGCACCTAAAGTATTTTGAATAAGGTTTCTAATTTTTACAGACTCAACATCACCGACTGCTGTTTTTAGCCCATGCCAATTTGCAAACATTCCCATACGTAATCCTGGATTATCAAGCAACGCTGGCGTCCATTCAACGGTATGAATTTTTGCAATTAAAGCAGAAACAACAAGACGCGCTTTATGAAATAGAAAATCACTGCGTTCGTTTTCTGTTTTTAAACTTTGATAATGCATTTTAAAATTATTTTTTATAATTTTTTCTTTTAAAGTTGTGCTTTCTAAATTGTTTTTCAACATCGTCGCAACTTTATTGTGCTCAAGTGCAAACACAGTGTGAATCATTTCTAAACCAATCCACCAGTTATCATGAAAACCAGTGATCGGTAAAACCTCATTATCATTTTCGGCATCAGCGCGGTAATAAAGTTTTCGTGCCACTTCATCAACAGCAATTTTGCCGTCAGGATAAATAGCTCCGCTGGTGTAAACTTTATCTTTTGATTTATAGATAACATCCGTTGGAATAGTTCGCACTTTCGTAACGGTTTTTTGGTCGCTACCATAGATATGCGAAGCATCCCACCACTGTGTCACCGTGTTTTTATATTTTCTCCCATAGGATTTTTGTTCAGACTCGAGTGCTTTTGGCGCTTGATTCGGACGGTAATGCACTCCAGCCCCTTCGCGATTTAAAAAAGACATGTCTGGCTGAGTTCGCGGAATGATGAAGCTGTCGACCTGATACGGCCTGAACATGTACGCATACATTTCCTGCTGTTCGGCTGGCATATGCGAAGTGTCCACATTTTTTCCGTGAGAAAACCAATCATGATTCTGACCTTGCAGCCATGCAGTGGCCAGTAGATTAACCCAAGGCACCGGCTGAAATCCATCGGTCTCGGGCGCTAATTCTTTTTTACGCGAAAAGAAAGTTTGGCTTATAATCACCGGGTTTGGTTCCAAAATATTTTTTTCAATTTGCTGTTGTTCTGCTCGGCTAATAGGAGCCGAGTTTCGACCAAACCGGGTATCACGGGCGCCCATGTTTTTCAAATGACTGATATTTGCTTCTTTATTCAGTGTTAAAAACGATCCCTGATTGTGCATGTAACAAGTGCCATCGACAGTCCGATGATGTAATAAAAAATCAGTTCTTCCTAAAGCCATAATTTTCTTACAGTCCAAAGAATTTGCGGAAGTGCCACCTGTGTCAAAAAGATTATTTTCTAGCAGAGCTTTACGTTCTGTCGCGATGTTTAAAGCTTTGCTTCGCTCAAGATTTCCACGCATCAGTTTGAACTCTCGAACTAAATCAAATATGGAGCCCTCGAAATGATGGCGATCAGGCTCGAAATCATTCGGCGCATCTGCAGATGCAACTACACGTGCAGAGGCAGAATCAGCATTTGAATCCGCGGACTTATCCGGATGAACACATCCGTAGAAAATAGCAATCCATCCAATTAGATTCAGCATCATGAGTCGTTTAAACATAGGCGATTCCTTTTTCAAAAAATAAACTTTGCTCCATGTGAACGGCGGCAGCTTACATTGAATTAGAGTACTTGATATTTTGTTTAAGGGGTTCTAGTAAATTAGCTAGCTTCGACTGATGGCTAGTCTTGCTTAATTCTGGTTCTGGAAAGGGTCAAGATAAAGCTCTGATCAGAAGTATCGCGTACATTCTGCAGCAAACGAAAAAATCAATCCGTTATCATTAATAACACCCGCCTTTAAGCACTTGGATATAAAATCCCTGGGCTTTGGTCCGACCTACGAAGACCACAAAGGCGAAGCGATTAAAAATTTCTATCGTTACAAAATTTAGATACTGTCTTTTATCAACCTAACGTAGCCTTGGGCGCGCTCTAATTCTTGCTTTCTTTTGTCTGAGGCCATCGCATCAAAGGCCTCAAGGTTTATTTCTTTGCCACCAGAGGTTGCAAGAACAGAATTAGCGATTAATTCATTATTGATATAGGCCAACAATTCAGTTGTGAATGCAGATGTAAAACTATCTGTGAAGTCACCAACTCGTATACCAATTTCACGATTTAAATTGGCCGATCGTCGATCAAAATTAAACGATCCGACAAAGGCCACTTTATTATCAATGACGGCCGCTTTCACATGCAGGACATCTGGGCCTTTATACATATATAGTTCAATATTCATCTCAGCAAATTGTTTTTTAATTAGTAGTAATGCTGCATGAACCAAGGCCGAGTCCGTGCTAACTAGTGAGTTCGTCACAATTTTTATTTTTACACCACGATCTGCAATAGATTTTAAGATGGCCATTTCAAGTTCTGTTGGAAATAGATAAGGTGTCGCGATTAGGATTGATTCGCGCGCGCCTGCATTCAAACTATCCATAATTTGTTCTGATAGTTTGTGTTCAACATTTTTCATCACTTGAGTTGGGTCGTTAAAGGCAAATTTTACTTCTCCAACATCCTCTAGACCTTTCAACATTTCAGACAAAGGCTTGGCTTTAACCCAAGATTGACCTGCATTGTATTTGGCATAAAGGTCTGCAATTCGTTGTCGATGACTCAGAATTTCTCTTTCAGGAGCGAAACATTCATTTGCACTGGATTCGTTGCACTGTGGAGCATTAATACTTCGCTGAGAATATTGATACAATTCAAGTTTTTTGACTTCAGGATTAGAATCCCATAATTTCATAAAATATTTTTTTGAGTCCTGTGCACTTTTTCCAACGACTAGCGCATCGACATCTTTAAAATTCAAGGTCTTTGATTTACCAAAATAAGATTCAGCGGCATTTCGACCGCCAACAATCATATACTCACCGTCGACATTGAGTAACTTATCGTGATTACGATAAGTTTGATGTAACAGATTTAAACTGCGTAATGGATTAAATAATCGAATTTCAATATTGGCTAGCGCTTTTGAATTTTCAGCTACCCCAAGAACAGCTGCTAGTTCGGCGTTTGTTAACGAATTATTTAAACTATCCATTAAAATTTTTACTTTTACGCCACGTAAGGCAGCTTCACGAATTAAGGCTAGGCCTGTTAAAGAAAAATTATCAGAACCGAATTCAAAGTATTCAATGAAAATTTCGCGTTTCGCATTTGCTATTAAATCAGCGCGGACTTGCAAAGCCTCATCGTCATTTTCCAAAAGTTTGATTTTATCAGCAAAGCAAACTGAGCTAAGCAGTAAGCACGGTAGCAAAATATTTTTTATGAACGACATAGGTCCTCCGGTTGATATAATATTTTGCAAGGCGAAAGCCACGTCTCAGTCTGAGACTGCCTAGTAATAATCGTGAGTTAGCACCACAAAAACAGTGAGTCTGTTTCACTAATCCAGTTAAAGGCCTATTTTGGGGCCGGTGGTGTCTAGATAGTTGCCAGCTACTTGTAGCAATTTAAGTTTCTATCAAAGCGCTTTAAATTTATTAATTGCGGTTTCTACAATGTTAAACGACTTTATCCAGAAATCTTTCTTAGTAATATCTTCTTTGAAGTATTTCATAATTAAATCTTCGGCAGTCATCATTCCGGTATCGCGTAAAATATTTTTGTACAGGGCCTTAAATTCTAGGGTGACCTACTAATTCATGAACTTGTCATGGGTGTTCGACTTTTAGAATACAAATCAAGATACGAGCGCTGTTTGGCGAAAGCGGCATTACTGCTTTTTGCAACTTCAGGCGAAGAAAATCAACATACCGAGGCGACACTTGCCTGCCGAAAAAATTACGCAATCAGTGATCCGTTTAACCAACAGCAAAAATTCACAGTGGGTGCCGACGATTACAATGCCATTCGAAAAATTGTGATCGAATTGATAAGCACCGAACCAAACTGGGCTGAAGTCCGCCAGATCATAGACGATCACAAAGTGCGCGACCATTCCGATTAAAATTCAAAGAAATCAATATTAAGACAACGTGTAGTTTCAGACTTAGATGGCTTAACACGTTTTATAACAGACTCAATAAAATCTGGAAGCTCTTTACGAATTTGGTACGCCAATTCTTTTGACAGCGAATACTGCCCGCTAGAAAAAAAATTTTCTTCGTGTCTTAATTGCATTTTTTGAAAGCCCAACATGCGCCAGTTCTGATGGTGCAGCAGTGACAGCGGATCTGTCGGCGGAAGATAAATATGACTTGGCCCCATGCTTAACTTGTTGTTTTTGTTTATTACCAACTTATGCATTGTTAAAAAGTCGATGTACTTAATTAACTGAATCTTCGGCATTATTAACCGCTCAGACAATTGCTCAACAGTATTTAATTCAGGAATGTCTGACAGCACTCGAAGCGCGCAATAAATCCAATTCGAATAATAGGTTTTTTTTGTAACATCATCCAGTTCCGTTTCTTTTTTCATCCGTGATTCTAACTTTTTTGCTTTATCTTGTTTATTCAGAATTTGCTTTTGAAGCCTAGACTTCAACTTATGCGACCCGGCTTTTGCATGCTCTACTAACACCAGAAAATAATCCGCTTCATCGTCGTTAAAGTGCAAATAGTCGCAAACCTCAGCAGCCATCTCTAAAGACATATCTTTCGTGCCATTAAATATTTGACTGATAAGTGTCGTCGATACATTCAGATGCACGGCAAGTTTTCGGTATTCACCATGCCCTTTTTTAGGTAAATTTTCGATCCATTTCTTAAAATAAGTTTTGTAGTCGCCAAACTGATAAATTGAAATCATGTTAACCTTTATGTTAATAAAAGCGTTAACCAATAATTTATGCGACATTAGTCTAACTCGCAAATAAATTGCGACGTTGTATTAAAAGCCAATACCAACCTACGCCCAGTAGTATTAAATAACTTTTTTGAGTATTCTGCTGGAGTCCATGGAGGATATAATGTTGAAATTACTAGTGATCAATTTGGCTGTCCTGACATTCAGCTTTGAAGCCGGTCAAAGCGCCAGCCGTACGATAATTCGCACAATAAATAAAGGGCTTAAATGAAAACAGTAATTACAAATAAATTTAATATTTTGTTTAGATCATTTTGTGCCTTTCAGTTATTACTCTCTTTGCAATCTTTTGCAGAAACCTATTCATGTGATTTAGCTTCAATATCTAAAAATAAGACTGCGCCCAATTTAGTAAAAAAAGATGCATTAAACTTTCAGCAGAAATTTAGCCAACTCTATACCCAGCAAGAGGCCGCGATTAAAAGATTCAGTTCAATTAAAAAAATCTCTATGGACGACGCAAGGCTTAAATTTTTTGAATCTGCCGAAGGGAAGTCTTCTTTCTCAAAATTAGCTCAAACAAAAAAAGATTTTGGATATAGCAGTGTTTCATTTTATTTGTTTGATTCCCTAGATCTGAATTCGTCGCCTGAGTTTTACACTGGGACAGTAAAGCAAGGCCCAAAGACTTACTTCTTCTCTGGGCAGCAAATAATTGCAATTTCCGAAGATCTTCCCAATGAAAATGTGCTGCTAACTCGATTAGATAAAAATTGCCAAACAAAAGAAATAGTCCATCTAAAGTCAAAGTCAGAGGCCACAGATGACCTTATCTCCTACCAAATCAACAAGACTTCCTGCCGCGAAAGCGCAAAAGGTTTACGTGATTTGTCGGAGGAAAAACAAAATGCAACTAAATCTTTTTTCAGCAAACCGGAAGACCAACAAGAACTCAGGGCATGGCGATCAGAAATAATGAGTCATTGCAACAGTTCACTAGCAACCGATAGTCAGCAGGAAAAGACACCGCAAAAATCATCTGTTACTCGTTAAGAATTATCACGACGAAAAGTCCATCAAAAGTTTTCGTAGTTTGCCCGTGCCGTCTCATAAGCCACTTTATTTCTGTTTTTGTACGTTTGCAGATCAATTTCCATGACTGGGCTTTTTTGCAACGAAGAGATTAAGTCCAGTTGACGATCATTTATTTCTTCAGAACTTTATAAACTTATAAAGTTGTTTTAACAGATCCCTAGCTTCCGTAATCTTCGGCGGTACGTGAGCTAATTCACCTTTAGGATTCTCCACAACGACGACTCCATCTTCGTCTGTTCGAAATAATCCCTCATTCTATTTTTGATCCAATGTGTTTACTGATACCGAAACTTGTCCCAGTGCAGATACTCAGAGTTAGCTTTTTTTGCCAGAGCTTGCATATCCTTAGATGAAAACAGTTCTATCAACTCTTTTGGATTTACTAATTTTTTTTCCAATCTGGCGGTTTCTTAAACATATTACTACTAATTACTTTTATTAGTAGTTCACTAGTAGCAACAGGTCCAGCTCGAAATACTTGTAGAAACTAGCAGTGCCGATACATCAGCTAATTTATACTGTTTTATGGCTCGGGCTCAAAGTCCAGAACTCCATTATTTTTAAAGGACTCTTTGTCATTGGAATGAACCCTATTTAACTTAAATCTAATCATCACGCCACTGTTGGCAGTTCGAACCGGAGGGTTTATGAAGTTTTATATTTTAGGGATTTCCTTACTAATGTCGTCGTTCCATTTACAGGCCGAAGAATTTCCGCTTCGAAGCAAGTTTCCAAGTATTCCGGTTATTGAAATCAAAGAACTCGCAAGCATCTATGACAAAGCCGTCATCGTCGATGTTCGCTCTAAATTTGAATACGATGTTATTCATATTGATAAAGCCGTTTTGATTTCTTCTTCGAATATGTCCTTCTTGCCTGAGTTAGAAAAAGTGCGCGCAAAAGAAGGCCCAAACCTTATTGTATTTTACTGCAATGGTGTCAAATGTGAGAAAAGTTTCGACGCAGCTAAAGACGCGATAGCTGCTGGCTTTAAAAATATCAAAGTTCTTGATGCCGGTATATTTTCATGGTGCAAAGCCCAACCGAAAATGACTTATTTATTAGGAAAAGCACCCGCTGATTTAAGCAAACTTATTTCAGACGAAAGCTACAAAGCACGACTTGTCGACTTTGACAAAATTAAGACTGCAGCCAACGATCCCAATACACTAATCATCGATGTTCGTGATCAATCTCAAAAGAAAAAGGAACTTCCACTAAAAGCAGTTCGAAGCATTCCATTATCGCGAATCAATGCGTGGGCTGATGCAGATCCAGACTTAAAAAAGAAGAATCTCTACTTCATTGATTCCGTCGGAAAACAAAATGAATGGTTACAATACTTTCTTGTAGAGCGCGGATTAACAAATTTCAAATTTCTACAGGGCGGAGCAGACTCTCTGTAAGCTTTCCGTTTAAAACAGAAGACTTATCAGGTTCGTCGTTTCTTGGAGCCTCTTGGCTAAACCATTCGGCGAACCTAAGCAACCAAGGGTCTTAAGATTTCCAACAGTCATTTCAATATAATTTCTAGAGCAGTAGGCCTTCAGATTCGAAGGCTCATCAAAGCTAGCAACTCTTTCTTTTAAAAATTCGTAATCTGCCGCTGAAATTTCTTTATTATCGCGTGCCCCCAAGTTATTAGAAAAAGCAACACGACCACCCGTTTTACTTTTTGAAATCATGAAGAAAGTTGTCTTGTCACCGTACACAATTTTGAATTGTACCGGTGAAAAACTTTCGGCTTGGTTTGGCTTACGAACATATTTTTTTTTAGGCAGTTCTTTGCCGAAAGCTGTTTGAGAAACAAGTAGTGCAGCCACTAAGGCCAATTTTAGAATCTTCATTGAACTGCCTTTTCTGGTCGTGGGGTCACGGCAGGTGACATCTTCGCAGGGCCGGTTGCAGTGCCAATAGTTTTTTCCGAGTCGCAATAAATTGCCCCTGTATGTGTTGCAGGACATCCCATCTGCGCGCGGATTTTTGGGTTTGCCAGAATGATTTTGTTAATTCGACCTTCAACTGGCGGATGCACTGCTCGGCCCGCTTGACCTTCTCGCTCAATACCACAAAACAATCTTTTGGCATTTGCATAGCCATTTCTATACTGATCCGTTGTTAATTTATGGTTTCGTTCCATATATGTCGGAAGCACTTCTGCTGCCAGCCAATCAGAAAAACTTTCACCGATTTGGTCATCCTCACAAAAGTTTGCTTTGGCTGCAGCTTCCGCGGGCGGCATGGCACCGAAATTAGATCCACCCATGCCAAATCCTGCCGCCGTTGGCTCAATCGCTGGTGGCAGCATCCCTGTCATTCCGTTTGCAGTACACCCGAGGCAGTTGCCCTGGTTTTGCAAACTGAAATTGCGGGCACCGATTGAGCGTGGATCTCGCAGGCACTGAATGACGTTTTTAACAGGATATTCTTGCTCCATTTTTTGCAAATCACTTGGGTCTGAATACTTAAATAAACTCACTGAGCAAAGTCTGATATTTTTTTCCTTCGATTTTAGCTGTCGCTTTCAGTTCGCTTGAGTGAATTCAGTAATTGCCTTTAACAGCTCTGTTTTTTCTGCAAGGCGAAAGTTATGGCCGCCAGCTATAGACTTTGTCGTCAGTAACGGAAGTTTTAATCGGTCGTGGTGCTGAAGCTGTTTTAAGGCATCTTCATTTGAATACGTGTCATCAACGCTTGAGACCACCAGTATTGGGGTTGCCGCAAGTGCGTCGATGAGTTCAAAAAATCGCTGTGCGCGAATCACGTTATCTAGGGATCCGGAAAAAGATTCCCAGCTGTGTTTGGTGGAATCCTTGGCTAGTGCAATCGGTAAATCTGGCTCTAAAATTCGAACTAACGGATAAGACAAAAACGGAATGAATTCGTGCGCGTGGCACACCAACCCACCCCAAAATTTATTAAATGTCATTGCCACCATCACTTTTGAGGTTGAGCCTTCGATATTTTTCTTGAGCTCACCGTCCGCAGTCACTATGGGCGGATTGATGAGCACCAGGCCGCGCACTGATTCAGGATGAGCAATTGCATAATTCATCGCGAGCAGCGCACCCATCGAATGGCCAATCAGAAAAAATTTTTCATTAACAAATTTAGCCTCTACTAATGTTTGCTGAATAGCCTGAACATGATCACTGGGTGTGTAAGCAAGCTTCGGTTTCGGGGATTCTCCAAAACCCAACAAGTCCAGGGATAAAATTTCAAAAAAATTCACAAGCACTTCGGGAATTGGCTCCCAGTAATGATGTGATCCCAAAAGCCCATGAAACAGCACAAGGCGCTGGGGACCGATTCCAACTTTTTGAAAATAAAGTATTTTTTGTGCAAAATCCTGTTTTTTTTTATTGTCTATAAACCACACACGCACACAAAGACCCACCAAAGTAAGAATACTTATCACTAACCACTTTTTACTTCGTCGAGTCAGCTGCAATGCCATACTTCTCCCTGTCTTATAAATTTAAAAATCTCAAAAATAAATTCCATCTCTAATTACCACGTATAAAACGGTACCACCGAAAAATAACAAACCAGTTTGTAATCTTAAGAAATCTTCACATCCCAGCTGCGTTAAACTGTAAGCTTGCCATTCTAGTCAATGACTTGCTTTAATCACAGACAGCGACTTGTCGCAGAAATGGAAGTAAAATGAAATTTTCGCGATTTACGAAATCTACAACAATTGCCACGATGACTTTGTTCATGTCCCACGTTCCTAATTTAGCGCTTGCAGAAGGACTTGTATCATCAAACCAACGCATGATCTCAACCAGTTTTGTTTTAGCTGAAGTCAGCCGCGGTGAAGCCGAAAAAAATATCCAAGATTATATTTCTAAATCTGAAGTTCAAAGCGAACTGATGAAACATGGCATTTCTGCAGCTGAAGTTAATTCTCGTTTAGCAAGTTTATCTGAAAGTGAATTACGACAACTGGCTGGCCAAGTTCAAGAAGCCCGGGCTGGTGGTGATATTTTAGTTACTATCCTCGTGGTCGTGTTAATTATATTTTTGATCCAGCGCCTTTAATTTGAAATGCACTTGTTTCTAATTCGTTATTTTTTAGGTCTCATTTTAGTTTTGGGCTGCAGCTTGCTATCAAGCTGCGCCTTATTCCCAGCACGAGCAGTACAAACAGAATCCTTTTTGGCAAAGCCGAATGAACTTCCATCAATTAAAAAAATTGAAACTGTTGCCTTCATAAACCAATCTGTCGGTCACTGTGGCCCGGCTACACTGACGATGGCGATGCAGTGGGCTGGAGTGAATGTCGCAATCGAAGACATCGCCACCCAAGTTTATACTCCCGGTTTTAAAGGCAGCCTTCAATCCGATATGATCAGTGCTGCTCGCAGAAATGGATTGCTCGCCATACCGATTAATAATTTAGAAGCTCTGCTTACGGAAGTCGCTGCCGGCCATCCAGTTATAATCTTTGAAAATTTAGCACTCAGTTGGTTACCACAGTGGCATTACGCTTTAGTTCTTGGCTACGATTTACAGAAGCAGACAGTCACGATGCATTCGGGTCCCACTCCGTATTTCACATGGGACATGAGCACGTTTGAACGGTCGTGGATGTTGGGTGATTACTGGGGTCTGGTCGTTTTGCCAGCGGGAACATTAGCTGCCAGTGCGGGTGAGCTTGCACATGTTACTGCTGCTGTTGGATTAGAGAACATAAAAAAAAATATTGAGGCTGAAAACAGTTACCGAAAAATTTTACAAAAATGGCCCGATAGCCTTGTTGGACTGATTGGCCTTGCAAATTTAGTTTACCAAAATGGTGCGCGCAGTGAAGCCATTCATTTACTGCAACAAGCAATTAGACATCACCCAAATTCAGTGGCAGCAAAGCATAATTTAGCCGTCGCTTTAGCAAAGTAAATTTAATTGAAGTCAGCAAAATAAAGTAAATTACAGTAAATTATTGACCGGCTAACCATTTTGACTAGTAATACAAAAAATGTCGAACACGTCTTATTTTCAATCGCGAGCTGGTGTTTTTACCGAATTGGGTTTTCGTGAAAATGCTCTACCTAAGTTGCAGGCTTACGTAGATCTGTTGTGGTCAGCAAATGAAGACTTAAACCTAATCAGTAGAAAAATGACCTACCCTGAGCTTATTGATAATCATGTTATCGATTGCTTACTGCCGCTGAAACACTTTCCAAGCCATGTTAAAATAGCTGCTGATTTCGGTACGGGGGGCGGTCTGCCAGGATTAATTTATGCAATTCAATTTCCTCATATTCAGTTTCAGCTCTTCGAAAAAAGCATTAAAAAACAAGAGTTCTTAAAAAGCTGTAGCGCAGTTACAAAAAACATCGTCATTTGTGGAGACATCCCGAGTCAGCTGAAAGATATCGACTTGGTTATCGCGCGCGGTTTTAAACCGCTGGATACTATTCTAGAAATGAGCCGCTCTTACTGCAATGACAGGGGAAAATATTTTCTGTTAAAAGCGCGCGCAGAAAAAATAGAGGAAGAAATCGTAGACTCTCAGAAAAAATTTAAAACATTAAAAATAGAAAAAATTCCATTAAAATCGCCAGTGCTTGAGGTTGAGCGCCATTTAATACTGATAAATTAAATCATTGCTGCGGACAATTCTGCGGGCTGCAATTTGTCGCTCATTCCTAAATAATTTAAAACATCGGCCGCTTTGTAACTGGTTCCACTGCTGCTCAATTTTAAAATTTTCATCAAATTATTTAAATCATCACCAGCAGTTATTAATGGCTTTTCTAAGCTTTGATTCGATTGAACCTGCGCCAACCCAACATCGGCCATCAAAGCATTACAAAGGCATTTGCGGCCTTCTGTGTCTGCAGCTGTTCCACCCTTTTTTAAATAATCAGCAACGGGCTCAGCAGGGCATCGCTGCGCGACTGCTCCCTCTGCAGTTTTATATGCGTGTCGTAAATATCCCAGATCACAAATACGCTGACGGGCTTGATAGACAGTAGTTTCCGACAAAGTATGATTTAGTCGCACGGCTTTGAATGGAAAACCTG
>JAYUTU010000372.1:0-4122 GCA_043754975.1 Bdellovibrionales bacterium
CGGCGGTGTTTCGGGTAAGTAGCCGATGCGTTTTTTAACTTCAAGTGGGTTTTCAAAAACATCATAACCACTGACACGCGCAACACCAGAACTGGGGGCCATGAATCCCGTAATGATTTTCATGGTCGTGGATTTTCCAGCTCCGTTAGGGCCCAGAAATCCAACGACGTCTCCTTTTTCAATCTTAAAACTAAGATCGACGATGGCTTTGCGGTCGCCATAATTTTTGCATAGCTGTTGAACTTCAATCATACGATAGGTCTCCGTATTTATTCTGAAATTTAATCTTATTTAGTTTCTACAGAGCAATCAAGAGTTCACGGGCCTCATGATACGTGACGCGCCCCAACTTGTCGCCTTTAAGTGGGCGCACATGCCGACATTCAACGTAAACGACAGCATATTTTGTTCCAGCTACTTTATCTTTGAAGTTTTCCTTTAATAACCAGGCAGCAACTCTTCTGATTTCATTCGGGGCAATAGCCTGACCTTTTTGCAAATGGATTATAGCGTGAGCACTGGGGTAATCTTTCAAATGGATCCACAAATCCCAGGCTTTTGCTTTCCGGAGCAAATCAAGATTGTCCTTTGCGGATTTTCCCATATAGCAAATTGTTCCTGAAGGCTCTAAAACCATTTTACGAAAACGGCCCTCGACAGCGCGAGCCGACTTAACATTTTTTTGTTGCCGCTGATTTACATTGATTAAATGCGCTGCAAAAACGGACTCAGACAGATCAGCCAAACTAGAAATCTCATTTTGAATAAGCTGCAAACGTTTTTGTGCGCCAATAATTTTTATTTTAGCAGCTTTTGATTTTGCAAAACAGTTCTGGATATTTTTCGAAACTGAAATATCAAAATCTAAGTACTGATGCCATTCGTTTTGTAATTGATTTGTCCCAAAAGTCTTTAAGTGCTGCCCTATTTCAATCCAAGGAATTTCTGTAAAATCCTTTATCTGGGATTCAATAGCAGTTACTGCATTTTGCTTCTTGCGAAGATCTTTTTGTTTTTGAGCTTTCCATTTCTCAAAGGGACTTTGACCTGATTTTACAGATTCTGTTTTCTTTCCTAATGACTTGCTAATCGACCTGCGCTCGAGCCACGAGTTCAGCAAAAAGGGAATCGAGCGGATGTCTTCAGCGTCAGGGTTTTCATTAAGCTGCACTTCACTTAATTCTTTCACAGGATACCAAGAAATAGATTTTTTCTCTTTTAAAACAATAAGATTTCCCTGCTTTGGAATCAGTCGAAATTGAATTAGTGTCGGCTGATAACCCGGACCAGTCTCGCCTAAGGTAACTTGCAGAACTCGACCGAATTGTGCCAGAAGCTTAAATTCTTTCACGTTCAGGTTTTTTCCATGAGAGTTTAAAAATAACCCAACAGGCTTGGTCTTTTTTAAATGGGGCCATGGATGAGTAAAATAAAGACCGACGAATGGAAATTGCACGTCTAAATCAAACACAAGGTAGGCAGTCTTTGATTGATTGGGCTGTACTAGGAAGCGATAAAAAATTAGGACTAAGCCCTCATTAGAGGCATGCACTTCTTGCAGCTGCGAGCCCATGAGCTCGTCTGAAAAATACTCGACCAAAGACTGAAGCTCATTAAAACTAGGCGTTTTCACAGTTTAGAGCCTAGCCGAAGTAGCCGAGAAAATCGATATGAAATCACAAATAGCTAAAATTATGGATGAGCATCTTTTTTCTGACGACCCTATTTCCGAGACAAGCTCTGAGTTTATTGATCGCATTTGTCACCTTTATTTAACTCATATGGAAAGCCAAAGAGTGTATTCCATTCCCCAGTTCGAAGAATCGGTTATTGAAGAAATTCAAGATGAAGCCATTGCCGTGTTTCGCTCGAAGATCTACGGGTATTATAATCTAACTCATTACCGGCAAATGTTACTGCAGCGTAAAGCGTGCTAGTTCTTTTGTAATACTGAAAAATACATCGGTCCGAATCCACAGGTATCTGGCAGCACGTGATAACCAAATTCAGTTTCTTCTAAAAAATCATACTGCTCTAAAAAATCGGGCCTTAGCACAGTCGGGGCTCGCTTCTTCACTAATTTTGAAACCACACCATCATTTTCAATAGGTGAAATTGAGCACGTTGAATAAACAATACGGCCACCGACTTTAACTGCTAACCAGGCTGCCGAAAGTAGCGAGTACTGACGCACAGAAAGATTTTTAGTTCTTTTTTCAGACCAAAGCTCTAATTCATTTTTATTTTCTAATAAATGTCTTTCTCCAGAACATGGCACATCTGCTAAAATGCGGTCGTAATAGCCTGGCTGACGTAACCCGTACTGGTTTCCATCTAATCCTTTGGCATGAATAAAGAGACGTTTTTCCTTAGCAATATGTTCCGTCAGTACCCGGGTCAATCGCTCGCGGCGACCTTCAGACATTTCGTTTGCGATTAATTCACCTGATGGCAATAACCATTTTTTGCCGGTAGCAAAACTCATCTGTTCAGCTAATATCAACGTTTTTCCGCCAGGTGCAGCACACATATCTAATACCAAATCCTGTGGTTGTACTTGCAACGCTTTAGCTACAATTTCACTGGCGGGATCCATCACATAGGTTTCTGCTAAACCTGTATCGACATTAAAAAATAAATTTTTCCTGGCGATCTGTTTGTTTTTTTCAGCAAGTGCCGTTTTGATTGCGGCCCAACGTCCTTGATAAATTTTTAAAAAATAAGCGTCGAAGTCTTTGTTCATAGTTTTATCTCATTTGGAAATTCGCAAATGAATTCTGTGCCCTCGAGTGTCTCGGGATTTAAATGAATTCGCGCTTGATGATTAAGAATGTGATGCTTGACCAGGGCCAATCCTAATCCTGATCCACCCTGGTCCCGGCCACGACCTTTATCAATTCGGTAAAAACGTTCAAAAATTCGGTCCTGATGTTCTTTGGCAATACCTGGTCCGAAATCTTTCACTTTAAGCACTGTTGATTTTAACGTTTTTTGCCAGCTTATTTCGATTCGTTTCGCAGCTCCGTCACCTTCACCCGAATACTTAATGGCATTGACCAGTAAATTACGTAAAATTTGCTTCAAGGCATCGTAGTTCGCTAAAACCACTTCAGCCTGATTTGCGACGATAATTTCTTTGCTTTTCATCTGCTGCAAGCTTTGCACTTCACGTAAAACTTCTTCAGTAATCTTCGCCGTCGAAATACTTTCTTTTTGCAAATAAGATCCCAAATCTAATTTTGAAAGGCTTAAAAGATCATCCATAAGCTCAGACATGCTTTCACTGCTTTCCACAATGGGTTTAGCCAGTTCCTGCAGCTCGTGATTGTCAGTTTGTTTTGTTTTCTTATACAAGAGCTGTGAATATCCCTTAATCACAGTTAACGGAGTTCGCAATTCATGTGACGCATTGGCCACAAAGTCGATTTTTATTTTTTCAGTTTTACGAATTTCAGATAAATCATAGAAAACACCTAGACACCATGTTTCATTTTCTAATCGTGACGGTAACGGAGTCACAAAAAGCTGTAAATCTTCGATCTCATTTTTTTCGACAGCACCGGCCTCAAATGTTTTTTTAAAAGTTGCTATAATTGCGGGGTCACGAACGACATCATGCAAAAAATAAGTTGTCTGATTTTTAAGGGGAACCCATTTGAAGGTATTTAAAAATGACGAATTAAAAGAAATAATTTTTAAATTCTGATCCACAGTGACAATAGATTCTTTGAGCCCAGAAAATACTGTTTCATATCCCTTACGCTCTTCTTGGGACTGCTTTCTTAAACGTAAATATTTTTTCCGAAGGCCCATCGCAGCCCGTTCTAAGTCAGCAAAATCCACATCCGTCGTTTCAAACACATTATTGATGGCTGCAAAGTCAGCCTCTTCAGCTTTCATCAAAGCAATCATTTGTTTGGTTTGCCGGATAATCAATGTGCGAAATCGCATGTAACTCAGTAAGTAGGCCAAAATGGCCATCAGTGCGAGTGAGATTATCCAGATCAGCTGTTGAATTGGCAAGACACTACTCCTGGTGACCTGGATCGGTGGATCGGTCTTCGGTTGAAATAAGAATACGGTAACCCACGCCTCGAATGGTTTCGATATGATCAGACCATG
>JAYUTU010000373.1:0-4112 GCA_043754975.1 Bdellovibrionales bacterium
GTCCAGACAAAGTGTCTACTCTAGTGTCTACACTAAAAAATGTATCTCATGAGGACTTATTTGAACTTTTAAGCGACATCCAGCAAGCTGCACAAAATAATGTCTACGTTAACTTGTCTCATGAATTAAATAGTGAGTATGAAAAAATAAAATTAGAGCTTGAATCTAAGCTGAATTTAAAAGCTAAAAATTTAGTCGAAAGCCGCCAGAAAGTTTTTGAAGTCAATTCCCGCATCGAATTTTTGCGTAAAACGCTGTATACCCTGTCGGAAATTAAAGCTTTAGATACTGCGGAGGAAAAACTTAATTTTTTACTAACAACTTATAACAAGGTGACCTGGTTTCGCATCATACCTGCTGGAAAAAGTGACGTCTTTGAAAGTGATATTGGAAAGCAGTTCGAGTCCGCTCTTTTTAAATCTGAGGTGCAGGTAAAAAATGATCTGTGGAATCTCTACTTTTTTAAAGGTGATCGAAAACCATTTAAAAAAAATGACATTTTCCTGTTCAAAAAGCTAACCGAAACCCTGCAGATAAACCTGTCGCGGTTAGATAATTTGACGACGCTGAAGCAGAATGAAAATTTTTTTAATTTAGCATTTCACTCGTCACGAAACCCTATTTTAGTCATAGATCAGAATTATGTTGTCCGCCAAGCAAATGCAGCTGCCAGTGTTGGCACGAGCACAAAAAAACAACGTCATTGCTACGAGCTGCTTTTTAATCGTGATACTGCCTGTTTTGGTTGTAGTCTTGGAAATAATTTTCAAATCCAGGAAAAAAATTCTTTTTTCAATGTCCAATCCCAGCCCCTGTCATTAATGGAGGGCGAAGATGAACATTTTTGGGTGCATGTTTACGAAGATTCAACTGAGCAAAATTTATATGAAAAAAAAATCACCCAGTTTGCACGTCTTGAGGAACTGGGGCTTATATCCAGTTCGATTGCACATGAACTGAATAACCCTTTAGGAGGGATTCTTTCATTTATTCAAATTATGAAAATGGAATTGCCGAAGAACCATCAGTTACTAGCCGATTTGAATTTAATGCATGAAACTGCCCTACGAATGAAAAAAATTATTGAAGACTTATTAATTTTTTCTCGCTCAAATCAGGAACTGACCTTAGAGGAAACTAATGTCTATCAGCTAACAGAAGGTGTTCTGGGACAATTCGAATTGCAATTCAAAGTAGAAAAAATCAAAGTGTCTTTTTTACAGCCTGCAACACCTTTGCTATTCCGCGTTTCAAGGCCACTATTTCAAAATGCGGTTAATTTAATTTTACAATTTTATTTACAAAAAACGATTGCAAAGCGCTCTGGCAAACAGAATTTTATTAGTCTAGTCGAGGTTAAAATTACCCAGGATCAAATGAACAATTACTTGTCGTTTGCATCTAACTTAGGCCCTTTTGAAAATGAATTTAAAACCAAAGATCTTAACCTTTTAGCAATAGAAAAGTCTCTAACAGATCAAGGGTTTCAATTGGTTATCAGCGAACCTGCTAATGACTGGATCCAGCTGTCTGTTTTGCTTCCAAAAGAAATTTCAGTTTAATCTTAAGTCCTGAAAACGGCTAACACCGCAGAATTTTTGACACCTCCGTCAAAAATTGAATTACTCTTTAGACATTAGGACCCACCACGGAAGGAAGGTTCATGAAGTTACCGCGTGTATTAATTTTGGACGACGAGTCAACGCTACGGACGGCACTGTTTAGATTACTTGATCGAAAAGGTTTCCAAGTTATCACAGCTCAGCGCATTGATGAAGCTCGTACATTTTTAAATCCCGAAAAACCATTCGATTTAGCAATAATCGATATGAATTTGCCGGACGGTAACGGTTTAGAATTCATGGCTGATTTTAAAAAAATATACCCGCAAACCCAAGTTATTATTCTGACTGGATTTGCCACCATTGATTCCGCTGTGCAAGCCACACAAAAAGGCGCTTATCATTTTTTAACCAAACCATTTAATGTCGAAGAACTTATGAGCTTAGTGGATAAAGCCCTAGCCCATAAAAATTTAGTTCAAGAAAATCGCCAGTTGCGCACCGAGCTTGGCACCAGGTACCAGTTCGATCAGATTATTGGTGAAAGTGATCCCATTAAGTACTGCCTATCCTTAGTGGAACGAGTCGCTCATACAGATTCAACAGTTTTAATCACGGGCGAATCAGGAACTGGCAAAGAATTGATAGCTCGGGCCATACATTATAATTCTCCCCGTGCGAAAAATCCATTTATTGCCATCAACTGCGGAGCAATACCTTCAGAGCTTTTGGAAAGTGAATTATTCGGCCACGTTAAGGGCTCATTCACCGGAGCTATTTCAAACCGGATCGGCCGCTTTGAAATGGCCGATGAAGGCACATTATTTTTAGATGAAATTGGTGATCTTGAACCCAGCCTGCAAGTTAAAATTTTACGAGCTCTGCAAGAACGTGTTTTCGAATCAGTTGGTGGTACAAAATCGATTCAAATGAATGTGCGAGTCATTGCAGCGACTAACTTGGATTTAGATAAAGCCGTCAAAGACGGACGCTTTCGCGAGGATTTGTATTACCGTTTAAATGTTATCCCGATTCAGTTACCCGCTCTACGCGAGCGAAAATCAGATATTCCTTTGCTTCTGAATCACTTTATGAACCAGTTTAACAAAAATAAAACACGAATTCTTAATGGGTTCTCAGCGGAATCTCTAAACTGCCTAACTCATTATGCTTGGCCCGGCAATATTCGTGAGCTTGAGAATTTAATTGAGCGTCTGAGTATTCTAAAAGGTCAGGGAACAGTCGAAATGAACGACCTGCCAACAAAGTATAAATCCAATGTGTCGAGTTACGCAGAGTCAGGAATAGTAGAAATTCCTGAGGCAGGATTAGACTTCAATTCAGCAGTTGATCAATTTGAAAATGCTCTAATAACCCGTGCCTTAGAAAAAACAGGCTGGAACAAAAATCAAGCTGCCATTTTGTTGCGCTTGAACCGAACGACGTTAGTTGAAAAAATGAAGAAAAAAGGGCTTAAATCAAATGACTCTGAAGCTGAGATGTAGTTCCCATAATTAATTACTAAATCCGCCAAGAATTGTGATCAGTCGCTGCACCTGAGGCTCTGTATTCAGCGCATGGAGTGTTAACCGCACTCCGGGGCCTCGAATGGGAACACGCACCCCATGACTGTGCAGGTAAGCCTGTAAATCGTGGTTAGTGGCCGTCATCGGACTAAAGTTTAAAAACTGCGATTGAACAAACGGTGAATGCAGTTTGAAATTCATTTTTTTCACAGCCTGACGAAGCGGCTCAGTCAACCGCAAAGCTTCGTCCCGAAGCACATGTGGCTTCACGTTATTAATGATCTCTATGGCTTTACCCAGACCACAGATTTCTAAAGTCTGCTTTGCGCCGGCTTCAAATTTAAAGGCATTGTTTTTAGGAATGCATGCAAGCGCACTTGGATCATCGCAGTCACCGTAAGTGTACGCACCCACCGCAATGGGTTTCATTTTTAATGCTAATTCCTTTTTAATTGCTAAAAAGCCAACTCCCACAGGAGCATTCAGCCATTTATGACTGCCACAGGCCACGCCTGCTAACCCTAAATTTTTCATAGAAAGTGGGTGTATGCCTAAGCTTTGAGTCGCATCAACAAAAAGTAAAATATTTTTTTCCACACATAGTTTAGACAGAGCTTCTAAGTCTAACTGCACACCCGTTTGAAATTGCACAGATGATACTGCGATAACTTTTGTTCGAGCAGAAATATTTTTCTGAAGCATTGCCAAGTCAATTTCGTGATTCAGTCCGGATTCTAAAATAATTAATTTTGCAGATGCACGTTGGCATGCTGTCTGCCACGGATACAAATTTGATGCGTACTCTTGGTCAAATAAAAGCACTTCGTCACTGGATTTCAAATCTAATCCTAAAGCAAACTGACTGATGGCCCAGGCACAGCTTTGAAAAAATGCGATTTCATCTATTTCGCAATCGACGAGCTGACTAATCTGCTGCCGTGTCCACTCGATTCTGTTTTTGTAATCTGCATCGGAATGAAAACCGTCCTCGTAGAAACGTTTTGACCAGTAATTAATTTCATCA
>JAYUTU010000374.1:0-9450 GCA_043754975.1 Bdellovibrionales bacterium
TGCTGCCAAATCCTGATTTGAGTGGTTCGCCTAATTGAGTTGTAGCCATATCATTTTGCCGGGCCTCAATACGCTGAATGTACTTAGTTAAATCACCATTTTTAGTCTTCAGTGGCTTTTTCATTTCTAGTAAAAAACGATCAGGTGCATATTTTGTCAAACGTTCAATAGCTGCACGAGCATCTCCACGACCAGGGCCATAGGAATTCAGCAAAGCCAAATTTTTTACGTCTTCGATTTGCGGATGATCTTTGTAAAGTGCCAAGTAGCTTGCTAGTTTCGGTTCAATATCTTTTTCCCACGCAGTCCCTGTTCCAAGAATTGAATAAAGCACGTTACGCTCTAGGCCCTCGCCGACAGAGACAAATGCGCAATTGTCAGAGTGATTAGGCTTCGTAGCTAAATCTTTTTCTGCAATCATGCGCGCCGCTTTGCACTCCTCTGATTTTGAAGTCGCAATTTTTTGCAAATATTTTCGGCCCCGCCAGGGTTGGTGCAAATCGTTGACAAAGATCGATGTTAATTGACCAATGCCGACCCCACCAGGATAGGCATAATGCGGTTTAAATCCTGATTCTAAGGTATACATTTTAAAAAGATTTTCTGCGTTTAAGGTTTTAATTCCACTTTTGTCAGCGCAGGATTTAAACTGACTGATCACTGCGTTTTGATAATCTAAAAAATCTCGATTGAGACAAAAATTAAAGGACTTTGAACGAACTCCACTAGGGCAGCTAATCTGGTTTGCGGTCGCAGAGTATTTTGCGGCAGCGATAAGACATTCTGATTTGAACAGCAGTCCTGGAGCAGTTACAACTCCATTTGCAAGTTCTGTGAATTTTCTTAAATCTTCAAGCTGAGCGTTTTTTGTTTTGCAATCAGTGCTGGTGCAAATGCCTTCCGCCAACGATTGGCCCTCGGGCTGTTTTACTTTTTTATAAGCCTGCAAAATGGAAAAAGCCGGTGACTTCGAATTCTTTGCGGCTGCGGCCATTTGATCTAATAGCTGCGTGGCTTTTGCATCCCCGCTGACGCACTGATTCGCAACTGCAATTGAAGAAAAGCTTACGATACTGAAACTTAAAAGAAATAGCGTCCGTGCAGTTCTAAGGATCTGAAATGCATTCGTTAAAGAGTGTATCATCGCTAAATTATAAAGCTATTTGACTAGAAAATCTTTCCATTTATTCATCAAAGTCGGGGTCATCATGGCAAAGCAAATGGTTCCCTCTGTGGCAGGTTCTTTGCGATTCACTTTGGCTTCGCGACTTAGGTCGTAAATGCGGTACTCATTGATGCGGTCAAAATACAGCTCGACTTCGGTCTGCATCTCATTAATCGAATCTGACATAATTTTTTTTAATTGATCAAAGCCCTGTCCCGTTAGCGCGCTGACGAAAACACGGGGGAAATGTTTCACACGAAATTGACGATCCACCGGAGCAATATCTGATTTATTAAAAATATGAATAATTTTTTTATCTTCCCATTTGAACTCTTTCATTAGACTTTCGATCACTTCTATTTGGCGCTCCATATTGGGTGACGCCAAGTCCACTACATGAAGCAGAATGTCTGCTTCGGCAGATTCCTCAAGAGTTGCTTTGAAGGCTTCAATTAATTGCGGCGGAAGTTTTCGAATAAATCCCACGGTGTCAGTCACAACCGCAGGGGGACCGTCATCTAAAAAGACTTTACGAGTCGTTGGGTCTAAAGTCGCAAACACCATGTTTTTTGCAATTACCTGGGCTCCGGTTAAGCGATTTAACAGCGAACTTTTTCCAGAATTTGTATAGCCGATCAAAGCAAAACTAGGAATCTCATTCCGCTTACGAGATTGCCGGTGCTGGGCACGGTGGTTAGATACTTCGTCTAATTTTTTCTTTACGATCGAGATTTTTTCACGAATGCGTCTGCGATCATTTTCTAACGCCGATTCGCCGGGGCCGCGTGTTCCGATACCGCCACCTAACCGTGATAAAGATTCATTCCAAGCGCCAATCATCCGTGGCATTTGATCTAGTAATTGTGCAAGCTCAACCTGTAGTTTTCCTTCGTACGTTCGCGCTCTCTGCGCAAAAATATCTAGAATTAACTGGGAGCGATCTAAAATTTTACACCCAATAGATTCTTGTAAATTTCTAGATTGAATTCCTGAAAGCTGGTGGTCTAAGACAACTAAATTAGCTTTGCTTTCTTCGACCATTTCTTTGATCTCTTGAACTTTTCCAGTTCCGATCAAAGTGCTGGGGTTGTACTGCGGAAGCACTTGCACCGTCGAACCAATCACGTCACCGCCAGCGGCCGCCACAAGCTCTTCAAGTTCGCATAAATTTTCTTTAATTTCTGAAATGGGCTCAGATTTAAGCCCAACGCCTACAACGATTACTTTGTCTTTATCAATAATGCGTGACTGGCTCAATGCTTCTTACTTTTGTAATCAGTAATGAACTGGGCTTCCAGAGCAGTTAAAACCACACTGCTAAAAATAGTATCCTCAGTTGTTGTACGTTGTAAGACATTGGCCGCGCGGCGAACGCCCATTAAAAAGGGTCCGAGGACTTCAACTTTTCCAAGCTGTTGCAATAATTTATAGGAAATATTTGCACTCTCTAGATTTGGAAAAACTAAAACATTCGCTTCGCCTTTCAGACCAGAAAAAGGAAAGATGCGGTCTTGAATTTCCTGATTCACGGCAGTGTCTGCTTGCATATCGCCCTCGACGAGCAGATCAGGCCTTAATTCACGAACAATTTCTGCTGCTCGTTTCATTTTTGCAGGAGTACCCTCGTTGCCGCTGAAGTTTGAAAAACTCAGCATTGCAATTCGAGCTTTTTGGCCAAAATATTCTGATACTTGCGCAGTTTGAATGGCAATACGGGCTAGCTGTTCTGCAGTCGGATCGAAATTCACAGTCGTGTCGGTAAAAAATAATAAACGGTTGTCAGCTAATACAATATTTAGTCCGGCAGGAACGGCATTTTTTGTAACACCGATCGTGTGTAAAATAGGGCGTACAGCTTTAGCATAGTCCGTGGTGGCACCGTTAATCATTCCATCGGCATCGCCTTCATTCACCATCATGGCGGCGAAATAACTGGGCTCCATCATCAAGCGCTCAGCTTCTTTAATGTTAATGCCTTTACGCTGACGACTTTCAAATAATTTTAGCGCATAGGAATTCAATTTAGGATGTGTTGTTGGATTTAAAATTTCGATTCCAGCTAAGTTCACATCGTGTGCTTTTGCTTTTTCTAAAATATGCTCCGGGTAGCCAAGGATGATTGGCTGACAAATTTTTTCTTCCTGGCAGGTTTTTAGAGCTTTTAAAATCTTAGAACTTGTTCCTTCTGGAAAAACAATTTTCGGAATAAAACCCTGACGTTTTGAATTTTCATGAACGCGGTGAACTGCAGAGCGAATAAAAACTTTACGCGGCCCTTGAATGGCTTCTAATTTATCGTGATACATGTTCCAGTCTGTGATCTCGATGCGCGCGACTTTGCTATCAATAGCGGCGCGGGCAACAGCAGGAGCCACTCGCAATAACACTCGCGTATCAAACGGCTTAGGAATTAAATAGTCTCGGCCAAATTTAAATTTTTGGCCGCCGTAGGAAGCCGACACGGTATCGGGAACTTCTTCACGCGCAAGCTTTGCCAGTGCATGACACGCAGATAATTTCATAGCTTCATTAATTTGTGTCGAGCGGGTATCCAGAGCACCGCGAAAAATAGATGGAAAGCCTAAGACATTATTTACCTGGTTTGGATAATCGGATCTGCCCGTGGCAATGATCGCATCGGGTCTGGATTTTCGGGCCTCTTCGGGAGTGATCTCCGGATCGGGATTTGCCATAGCAAAAATGATGGGATCTGCATTCATGGTCTTTAGCATGTCTCCAGTCACAGCTCCTGCAACTGAAAGTCCTACAAAAACGTCACTGCCTGTCAGGGCCTCCGTTAAGGTGCGTTTTAACGTTTCGACTGCGAAGGCCTCTTTGTATTTATTCATTCCTTTGGTGCGGCCTTTAAAAATCACACCATTGCTGTCACACATCACAACGTTTTCTTTTCTAACGCCAAGGCTTACAAAGATATTAGTACATGAAATCGATGCGGCGCCAGCTCCGTTGATGACAACTTTGATGTCTGACATTTTTTTATTTATAATCTGGCAGGCGTTTATCAAAGCAGCACCACAAACAATTGCCGTCCCATGTTGGTCATCATGAAACACTGGGATATTCATTTCTCTTTTTAAAGTCTCTTCAATTTCAAAACATTCAGGGGCCTTAATATCTTCTAAATTAATTCCACCAAAGGTGGGCTCTAAAGTGCGCACAGCAGAAATAAATTCTGCAGGCGACGATGACTTTACCTCGATGTCAAAAACATCAATGCCAGCAAACATTTTAAATAAAATTCCTTTACCTTCCATCACCGGTTTAGCTGCCAGGGGTCCAATATTACCTAGACCTAGTACAGCTGTTCCATCTGAAATCACGGCAACTAAATTACCCTTCGTTGTGTAATCGTAAACAGTGTCCGGATTTTTTGCGATTTCTTTGCACGGGGCTGCAACGCCTGGCGAGTACGCTAACGAGAGGGCTTTTTCGGTATTGCAATCCTTTGTGGAAATGACTTCAATTTTTCCAGGGCGGCCTTTTCTATGAAATTCTAAGGCTTCTTTATCAAGATTTTTTTCGTTCTTCGTGTTTTCCAAATGAACCTCGCTCGAGGGAATAGTCTACGAATGTGTTCGTCAAAGCACAATTTGTTGGTCTGGATTGTTGAGTAGCGTCAATTGCACGCGGTAGAAATTCAAGGTCTAATAAGGGCTTGAAATTTTATACCTAGGAGTCCTCATCATGAATTCATCAGCTAAAACTGCACGAGATGTTGTCATTGTCGATGGGGTGCGTACGCCCTTTGCAAAGGCCGGTACCAAATTAAAATCTGTGCACGCCTCACAACTGGGACAAGTCGCTTTGAGGGAACTGATTGCACGCACTAATTTAAATGTGGATTTGGTTGATGAAGTGATCATCGGAAATACTGGTTCGCCATCGGATGCCGTCAACATTTCGCGCGTGGTGGCTTTAAATTCTGGAATTCCAATCAAAACCTCAGCAGTTACGGTTCATCGTAATTGTGCCTCAGCACTAGAAAGTATTAGCTCTGGGTTTGAGCGCATAAAATCAGGCACGATGGACATTGTTATTGCTGGTGGAACAGAAAATATGTCGCAGATGCCGCTGATTATGCCGCCTGCAATTACTTCGATTATTGAGCGTTTGGGATCAGTCAAAACTCCAGCTGCAAAAATTTCTGCGCTGTGGGCTTTATTGATGGCAGATCTCAAGCAAATAAAAGAAATGGCCACAACTGCTCCCTTTGCAAAAACAAAGTACAAGCCAATTATTGCCTTGGCCGATGGTTTAACAGATCCATTTGTTGGTATGAATATGGGAATGACTGCAGAAGTGATTGCAAAAGAATTTGCAATCACACGCCAGCAGCAGGATGAATACGCTTTGAAATCACATCAAAAAGCGACTGCAGCTAAAGCAAAAATAAAAGAAGAAATGACTCCGTTGTATTTGCCACCGGATTACAAAGAAACTCTGACGGAAGATATTGGTCCCAGGGACAATCAAACGATGGAAGCGCTTCAAAAACTAAAACCATTTTTTGACAAAGTGACGGGCTCTATCACAGCCGGGAATTCATGTCCGATTACAGACGGTGCCGCCATGATTTTATTAATGTCGCGCGAAAAAGCCGAACAGCTTGGTTACAAACCTATTGCCCGTGTTCGTGGCTACGGTTATGCAGGCCTTGAACCTGAGCGCATGGGAATGGGCCCAGCGTATTCGACACCGCTGGCGCTGAAGCGGGCTGGTCTTTCTATGAAAGATATGGGGCGTATCGAATTAAATGAAGCTTTCGCAGCACAAGTTTTGGCAAATCAAAAAGCTTTTGATTCTGACGACTTCGGCAGAAAGTTGGGATTACCAGGAAAAATCGGAGAGCTTCGTATGGATATTTTAAATGTCAACGGTGGTGCCATTGCCTACGGACATCCAGTCGGTGCGACTGGAACACGCTTGGTTTTAACATTAATGAAAGAAATGAAACGCAGCCAGACGCAATTTGGTCTGGCTACTTTGTGTATCGGTGGCGGTCAGGGCGGGTCTTTAATTTTAGAAAATGAAGGATAAAAAAATGTCAGCTATACAATTAACTACTAAAACAATTCATGGCGAATCTGTCGCGTATCTTACCTTTGATTTACCGCATGAGAAGGTAAATAAACTTTCAACGCCAGTGATGCTTGAACTTCGTGGTCACTTAGAAAATTTAAAATCATCTCATCATAAAATGGTTGTATTTCAGTCGAATAAACCAAAAATTTTTATTGCGGGCGCTGATATCGAGGAAATAAAAAATCTTAAAACTAAAGCTGATGTGCTGACTGCAGTGAAAAATGGCCAAAGCATTTTTAACCTCATTGAAGATTTACCGATGCCAACGTTAGCCCTAGTCAATGGGGCCTGTGCTGGTGGCGGGTGCGAGTTAATCTTGGCCTGCGATTACCGCATTGCTACAGAGGATTCAGCGACGCGTATTGGGCTACCCGAAACTCAGCTAGGAATTTTACCCGGATTTGGAGGCTGTGTGCGATTGCCACGCGTTGTGGGCTTGCAAGCGGCTTTAGATGTTATCCTTGCCGGAAAGTTATTAAATGCAAAAAAAGCGCAAAAAATTGGCTTGGTAGATTTCGTTGTGCATCCCAATTTATTAGAAAATTTTGCAGTTGATCAAATCGGAAAAATTCTAGCAAACGGTGGAAAAAAACGCCGCAAAAAATTTCAAGCCCGTGGGCCCGTAGGAAAACTTTTAGAAGGCGTCTTGTCCGGAGTGGTTTTTAAAAAAGCAAAAGACGGAGTATTAAAAGCATCTAAGGGTCATTATCCAGCACCCCTTGCTGCTTTAGAAGTGATTCGTAAAACCTATGGTTCACTCGACCGCACGCGGTCCTTACAGATAGAGTGCGATCATTTTGCCGACTGTGCTGTCAGTGATATCTCAAAAAATTTAATTCATGTTTTCTATCTCACTGAAATGGTTAAAAAACAAACTGGAGTTGTCAATCCAAGCATCAAAGGAAAACCTGTTAAGTACATCGGTGTTTTAGGTGCGGGAACGATGGGAGGCGGAATTGCCTACGTCGCAGCCGATAAAGGAATTGATGTGCGGGTCAAAGACATATCATTAGATGCAAATGCCAAAGCACTCAAGCACGCGCGAGATTTGTGGAATAAGCTGGCTAAAAAAAGAGTGATTGATAGTTATCAGATGACGCAAAAAATGTCTTTGGTTTCAACGACGATGGATTTTTCGGGATTTAAAAATATTGATGTTACAATTGAAGCGATCGTTGAAGATATGAACATCAAGAAAAAAGTCATCGCACAAACGGCTAGTGAAATGCGTGCCGACGCAATTATTGTGACTAATACCAGTTCCTTGTCCGTGACAGAAATGTCCGCAGGCCACCCAAAACCCGAAAATTTTGCAGGCATGCATTTTTTCTCGCCAGTCCATAAAATGCCGCTGGTCGAAGTGATCCGCTCACCGAAATCATCGGATGAAACGATTGCAACGGTTTTTGAATTAGCAAAAAAGATGGGAAAGATGCCAGTCGTTGTGAAAGATGGTCCGGGATTTTTAGTAAATCGATTATTGCTTCCGTATATGGCGGAAGCAGCATTTTTGCTCAATGAAGGTATGGATATTGAAAAAGTAGATAAATCTTTTGTTTTTGATTTTGGTATGCCGATGGGACCTTTTGAATTAATGGACAGCGTTGGCTTAGATGTTTGTTTGAAGGTTTTAAAAATATTTAAATCAGCATTTCCAGATCGTGTTGAGATGCCTGCATTAATGGAAAAATTAGAGTTAAATAAAAAGCGTTTGGGGCAAAAAAGCGGCTTAGGTTTTTATAAATATGATGACAGTGGACGTAAGACCGAAGTGGATTCTACTGTTTACAATGAGCTTGGCTTAGCGGCACCAACGAATCCGTTAACGCTTCAAGAGTGCACAGAGCGTTGTGTTTTTACGATGGTCAATGAATGTACGTTAGCATTGGATGCCGACCGCATTGTAGAAACTCCGCATGAAGTTGATTTAGCGATGATTATGGGAACTGGGTTTCCTCCATTCCGTGGCGGCCTGCTGAAGTATGCAGACTCAGTGACAGCAAAATATATTGCTGAGCAATTATCAAAATACGCATCTGAACGAAAAGCGAATCGCTTGAATCCATCCGTAAAGTTAGTAGAGCGGGCTTCGAAAAATTTACAGTTTTATAATTAATTACTATTAGAATTTGGTGCGAACATAAATTAAAATTCGTGCTGCTGACGGCTTTAAGAATGTAGCACCCGGCGTTTTTAGCGTCGTGGTGTCTGCAGTGATTCCAATCCCTGATTTCCATGTGTCTCCGGCGTAGCCTAAACCAATTTTTACATTCGAACTAAGACTTGGATAGGTACCCGATTTTGAATCCGTAGTATTTTGATAGGAGTAGGCTCCAACGGTGCCAACTAAATCAAGCACGGCCCCGATAAAAAATTTACTAGCTGACACCCAATATTTTCCAGCCCCAAGGCCAATGTTTACGGAAGTCGCTTTTAGTTTTCGAAGCTGTTCTAATTCAGGATTGAGTCCCGCATTTTCTGCCTGCAATAACGAAATATCAGTTTCCATTTGATGCTGGCGAATTCCACCGACGATATAATACTTACTAGCAGTCGCTTTAATTTCTTCTGATTGATCTAATAAGCCGCCAGTTGAAAATTCGCTAGAATTTAAAGCGTAGCGACCAGTTAAGGCATAGTGAGTGAAGAGTAAGTTCTGATACGTTTGAATGGCAACTGTGTTTGACGTGTAAAATCCTTTGTACGTTTGGTAAAAGGAATCTATGCCCCAATCTTTTGTATTATAACCCAGCTGTAAATCATAAAAATCAGTGGAGCCTTTTTGCGGGTCTAAGTCTTTGCCGCCGCCACGGAATGAGTAGCCTACGCCAAAGCCAAAAGCATTCAGCCCGATTCGTGAAACTCCTGCAATGTTAGGTTCAAATTTGATATCTTCTTTTTGCACGTCAGCGATACCGAAGCTGAAGCTTTCTTGTCCCAGTCCCACCAGCGGTGAGAATTCAGTTGCAGTTGCATTCAGAGTCTTACAAAATAGGAAGATGGAAAAAACTGGCAGCAGCGCTCTGACGCTTCGGTATAAATGTGTTGTTGTTTTCATTATTTCAGTCTTATTAATCAGCCTAGATCAAGCAACTAAATACTGGGCAGTGACAACACTTATGGGTCAAAGTCCTACCGAATATTTAAATGGGTTTTTTACATTCACCTACGCAGAAAATACC
>JAYUTU010000375.1:0-4093 GCA_043754975.1 Bdellovibrionales bacterium
TGTGGCGATCGTATTGGCTGATTCGCCGCATTGGCCGATCACAGTGGGAGACACCCGCTCGGTTTGAGGAACAGGCGATCTAACGAGAAATGAAGGTTAATATGGCTTTAGAATTAGCGCCTGATCAATATGTATAGCCGGATTTCCATCGATACCAGCCTGAATCAACCCGGTCGCCGCCGTCGCAAGGTGATTTACTACCGTGATTTAGTCGGCGAAATGGTGGCGCGCGAACTCAAGCTGCTATACAAGCGATCGTTCCTCGGTGTGGCTTGGACCTTGATCAATCCCCTGCTGCAATTACTGGTGCTATCGGTGGTGTTCCGATCAATTCTCAAGGCAGGCAGCAACGTCGAACATTATTTGGCCTATGCTTTTAGCGGTATTTTAATTTGGACTTGGACCCAGAGTGCGCTGTTTCAGGCGACTGGGGTAATTACGGGCAATCGGATTTTGCTGCGACAGCCGGGATTTCCCGTGGCGATGCTGCCCGTGGTCACGGTGATGACGGGATTAATTCACTTCATCCTCGCGATGCCTGCCCTGATTGGGATCATGATATTTGACCAAGTAGCCTTGAGTTGGAATTTATTATTGCTGCCGATTCCGTTTTTCTTTCAGTTTGTATTAACGATTAGTTTTGCCTATCCACTGGCCGCGATGAACGTTAGTTTTCGCGACACACAACATACGCTGGGCGTGGTTTTACAGCTGTTGTTTTATTTATTGCCGGTGTTTTATGCGGCTAGTGATGTGATCAATAATCCGCAATTGCCGGAACTATTTCGACAGATTTATCTCTGGAATCCACTGTTGATTTTGTTACAAATCTATCGGGCGGTATTGGGAATCGAAAACACCCTGCCCGATCTGAGTCATATCCTGTCCCTCGTGGCGGTTTGTGCGGTGCTCTTACCGATCGGTCTGCATATTTTCAATCAGCAGCGTCAGCGATTTGTGGAGGAAGTCTAGTGATGAACCCCGCTGTTGTTGTGCAAAACCTGGGAAAACGCTACACCCGACTGCAAGCCGATCGGCCCCGCACCATCATGGAAGCCGCCTTGAAGGGATTCCGATCGGGACAAGTGGTGGCGGATTTTTGGGCCTTGCGGGATGTGAGTTTTACGGTCATGCCCGGTCAAATGCTGGGCGTTGTCGGCCACAACGGCGCAGGCAAATCGACGCTGTTACAGGTTTTGAGCGGCATTGTCAGTCCGGATGAGGGCGTCGTGCAAGTGGCCGGTCGGATGGGAACATTGTTAGATTTGGGCGCGGGGTTTCATCCCGATTTGACGGGCCGCGAAAACGTAATTATTAGTGCGATCGTGGGTGGATTAACTCGCCGAGAAGCAATGCAGCGGTTTGATCAAATTGTGGCTTTTTCTGAAGTCGAGGCATTTATTGATAATCCCCTCCGGACCTATAGCGCTGGAATGCAGATGCGGCTGGGTTTTGCGGTGGCGATTCATACCCGTCCCGATGTGATGTTTGTGGATGAGTATTTATCCGTGGGTGATCTGGCTTTTCAAACAAAATGTCTGGGCCGGATTCTCGATCTCAAACACCAAGGCTGCGCGATCTGCTACTATTGGTAGTTCTTATATAGTGGGTGGCCTGATTCCGCTTTCACCCTATTTTTTTACCGATACCCCCACCGACGGATTAAAATACTCTTGTATTGCTACTTTGATTTGTTTATTTATCTTCGGTTACTTTAAAAGTAAAGTTACAGACCAACCGCCATTTTGGGGGGCAACGAAAGTTACAACCATAGGAGCAGTGGCAGCAGCTGCTGCTTTCTTTGTAGCAAAAATGTTAGTATAAAATATATTTCATAAAAAACCGTTTAATAGTTTTATTAGCTATGGTGATAAAATTATATCCACATACAATTTTTCAAAAAATAAAAATTGTTACTTGCTGTTTATTTTTGTTGCTTTTTTGCCCAAAAGTATTCGCACAAGTAGCTGATACAGTGATAGTTAGTTACCCTGATAGTCTCCGACCAAAGGTAAGCTATGCTATCAATTGGGATTCCAGAAATTCAATCGTAGCCAACAAACAAATAAATATTTGGGGAGTAAATACGGGCATCAGTGTAGGCAGAAAACGCAATCAGATTACGGTGGGGTATTATTGGATGACTTTTAATTCTTATTTACGCTTGCTTGATTTACGAAAAAAAGCGGCTAAACGAGTCAATCTTGATTATTATACCCAAACGGACTTGTATTTTTTCAGCCTTATGTACTGGAAAAACTTTATCAACAATAAACGTTGGAGAATAAGTATGCCAGTCGAAATTGGTATTGGTGCAACAAAAAATCAAGGGATAAGTTTGCTCGATGAAATACAGATTTGGAAACGAAAAGATTATTTTATACCCATACAAGTGGGACTTTACGTGGGTTGGAAAGCAACACGCTGGGTGGGTTTAGGTGCAAGCGGTGGATACCGATATGCCTTGGTACAACGAAACATGAAAGATAATTATAATGGACTATATTTCAGCATTGGAGCTGAGCTTCAACCCGCCTTATTAAAAGACACATATCGTTGGCTTTTCAAGAAGAAAAGCAAAAAAAAGTAATAGGCAACGAATGAGATTAAAGAAAATTGTAGATTTTCTTGCATTTACCTCGAAAACTTTTTTATATTTGCCTAATCATTAAAAAAGTATTTGTAGCTTGTAGCTGTAACAACATATAAATTATTCTTATATGTTAACCTCAAGGTTGAAATAACAAAAATTTGGTGCAACCTTTTGCACAGTTCTAACGTCATTTCTTACGGTTCGCCGTTGCGATAGAAAATAAAAATATTAAAGATAAAAGTTGTGTGGATTTAGTAGCGGGAAAGGCTGGGGTTATTTACTCCAGTCCTTTTTTTTATATATTTGTTATTTTTTAGCCCTAATATTTTGGTTAAACCATTAGTCTAAATCTTAGAAATAGTGTACTTTTTTCAAAAAACTTTGTGGATTCATTCAATAGGATAAAGGTGGGGCGGAACCAGCCTTTTTTATTAAAAATCGCCGTAATTGACTTGTAAACAAGGTAAGCCGAGGTCTAAACGCCACAAATCCACTACTTGATTTCGGTCGTCAAGCACGAATTTTACAAAAAACTGACCTTTCACGTGGGCTTTGTAAAGCTCTTTTTTCACAACAGCATCTTTTCGAGCATCGCCCGTAGCACGCATAAAAAGTGAGTCGTACGGAATTCGGTTATAAGCTAACCAATTCATTGTTGGAAGACGAGAAGCCTCATCTCGACCAGACATTAGGATGATTTTTATGCCCAATGAAGCATAATTTTTCACAATTTCGGCAATTGGTTCATTTAGCAAATCGGTTTCGCAACGAATTGCATCGAATGGGCTACGGTTGTGAATGATTGCTAAAGTGCCATCAAGGTCGCATAAAATTGCGGGAGGCAAAGTATTGTCTTGCGGCTGATAATGCGGTCCACGCTTACTTATATCTCCCTGTCTTTTGGTCATATTTGTCGGAGATTTTTCTTTGACAATATGTTCATTATACATTCTCATGATTACTTCTCTTCCCACTTTTTTCTCTCGCCTTTCATCACGAATCAAACATTCTTCGAGCGACGTTTCCATTGTTTGAAATTCAACTTTCACTTCCTGACCCGTATCTTTTTTATATCGCTCAACTACCTGTTTTATACGCTCTACTGGTCGATTAGATAAATTCGTATCGTCAATCACCACGTGTTTGCCTTCATTCAAAGCCTCCACAAGCATCATATCTCGTACTCGTTCCACAAACTTTTCGTTAGCTAATGAATGTTCCGAATTATCTAACATCGCACGAAGTTCGTCTTTATTAAGTCGTTTCCACGAGCCTTTGTTTTCATTAATCAACTTTCGAGCAAAAGTTGACTTTCCGCTGGCGGGTAAGCCTTTTAGTATTAAAACTGTTTTCATGTTTCAATTTTATTGACAATCGAATCTTTAAATTTTGGTCGAATTAACTTCCAAATGATGTGGCAAAGAAAACCAATTTTCGTTCATTGCCATAATCAATCACGATACGATTTTCAGGAAAAATGATTATCAAATAGATGGGTTG
>JAYUTU010000376.1:0-4092 GCA_043754975.1 Bdellovibrionales bacterium
GTCTTAAATTTTAATCTAAGTCCAAACTAAATCTTTTTCTTCAGGTTCTCTAACTGCGACTTGGCAATTTCCAAACCCATTTTAGCTAAGCTAAAAACACCTTTTTCTTCTAATTTCTTTTCCACTTCTTTGGCCTTTTGCAAAGCGTGGGTAGCAACCATGTCAGCTACCGGGTGCGGTAAGCCTAAGTTGACAAAATCGCCTTCAGTTTTCCAGTGGTGTTTTACTTCAGTAACTACTTTTTCGGCTGTCTCGAAAGCTTTCGGTATCTGAGCACGCACTAAATCACTAAATGGAAAGTCTATTTTTACATCTTGCTTTTCTTCGGCGGTATCTTCCGCTTTGCCTAAAGGTTCAGTGCTGGGATCTTGATCGCTGGGTTTTTGTGACATTTCGTTGTACTCCGTAAGTTTTGCTATATATCCTTATACCATGATAAAAATCGTTGAGGAAAATAAAAATTTCATCGTTATAAATAAACCTGAAGGCGTCAGTGTTCATAATGAAAAACCGTCCTTGGTTGAATTCTTACAAGCCAAAAAATTGCCTTTGCACTTTGTCAGTAGACTGGATCGTGAAACGTCTGGACTGCTCATCGTAGCACGCACACCGGCCATCCACGAAGAGCTCGCTGAAAGCCTCTCTAACGGAGAAAAAACTTACCGCGCGCTTCTACGAGGTCCCTGGAAAAATAAGTCAGATAGCCCCACGGCTGCATGGAAATGGGCCCTATCTGATAAAGCCGAAGGCCGGCAAAACCCGCAAGGGGTCAGCGCTGACCGCATCCCGTGCGAAAGCCATGCGAAAATGGTGCGCACCAATGCCTATTTCAGCGAAGTTTTAGTTACGATTCTTTCAGGTCGGCAGCACCAAATTCGAAAACATGCCGCTTTGGCAAAGCAACCCATTGTTGGCGATAAACGCTATAATGACAAAAAATATAATGCGACTGTGGGCGAACGCTACAAACAGGACCGGTTATGGCTGCATGCTGAAAAGCTGCAATTTAAATTTCAAAATAAAGACTACAGCTATGAAAGCAAATTTAATTTGAGTTTATTTTTCACTTAATTTTTTTAGAAATGCTCTGTCGCATTTTTAGCATTAGCGGCTTCAATCTTTTTTACCAAATTACGCAATAGCGCTTTCATCCAAATTGGATTTTGCGCCAGCACATCAAAAATTTTATCAGCTTCAATTTGCACTAATTCACAATCGGTCGCCGCCACGATGGAAGCTGAATGCAATTTCTTTGTTCCTAGATGAGCCATTTCACCGATGAAATCACCCGCCTTCAGCTGCGCTAAAATCTGAACATGTCGTCCGTTGGTTTGAATAGCATTCAAAGTTCCACTTTTAACAATGTAAATAAAAGGCTCTAAAGTGCCCTCGGTAAGTAAAACAGTGGTGGCTTCTTTTTTTATTAATGAATACATTTTTTTGGCCCTGGTTTTAGGTGTTTTTACCAGTGTACTTAAGTTTATTTAAAAAATCACTAACAAGACTATCACGGGCTTGACCCGACACCGGTCTAGCTCCTAGTTGATAAAATGAATACAGTGACTTTGGCGTCTCAGTTAAAAACCGCGAGGCAAATACCGGCTTAATAACTCCCATTTTTTTTCGCTGACGGCAGTAAGTGAGCACTAATTTTTCTTGGGCGCGGGTTATACCCACGTAAAAAAGCCTGCGCTCCTCATCGATATCAGAACCCAAGCGCTTGTGTGGAATCAAATCCTCTTCGACCCCGACCAGCATCACTGCTGGAAATTCTAATCCCTTGCTGGCATGAAAGGTCATCAGTTGAACCTGATCTTTGCGTTTGTCATCTGACGTATCATCACGCAACAGCATGGCATCAATAAATTCTTTCAGGGCTGAAACAGATAAATCCCGCTTTGATAAAAAAGATTCCAAAATACGACTTACAATTTCAACGACTTGCCATTTTTTATCAAAAACAATTCCGTCGTTGGCTTGTTTTGACAAATAATCACGGTAACCACATTCGCGCATCATATTTTGAAAACGCTCGGACACTGTTGCACCAAGACCTGTATCCTCTAAAATGCGCTGTGGAAATACCCACAGCCATTTAAAAAAATGATCTAAAACTTCGCCCTGTTTTTCCGTAATTTCAACCTGCTTCCAGTCTTTACACGCTGTCTGCAAATCTATTTTTTTCTCAATAGCATAGGCTGATAATTTTTCAATAGCCGTATCACCCAGACCACGTGGCGGAGTATTTATTATGCGGCGAAGACTAACCTCATCCGGCAGCAACGACTGTTTTAAGTACGCTAGGCAATCCTTGGCTTCTTTACGTTCAAAAATAGAAGTGCCACCCGAAATTTCATAGGGAATATGAGCCCTACGCAAGGAACTTTCGATGAAAGCTCCTTGCGTATTTGAACGGTACAAAATAGCAATGTCTGAAAGCTTATAGTTTGCTGATTTTAACGTTTGAATTTCTCGTAAAACAAAATCAGCTTCTTCGTCTTCGTTTTCTAAAACGAAAACTTCTGGCTTTTCATCGGTGCTTTTCAGTTTTGTTGATTGCAAAACTTTGCCATGCCGTTTGGTGTTTTTTGAAATAACGTCGTTTCCTAAATTTAAAATAGATGGAATCGAACGGTAATTTTTTTCTAACTTAACCACTTTGCAGTTTTTGTAATCTGAGGGAAAATTAAGAATATTTGCAATCTGAGCTCCACGCCAGCCATAGATGGACTGGTCGTCGTCTCCAACAACAGTTAAATTTTGATGGGAACTTGATAAGTACTGAATCAATTTCATTTGCTCAGAATTAGTATCTTGAAACTCATCCACCATAATTTGCGTGTACTGACTTTGTACTTTTGCTAAAACATCCGGAAATTTTTTAAACAGCTTCAAAGGCTCTAACAAAAGGCCCTCAAAGTCTGTCACTCCCAATAGGATTAAGCGCTTTTCATATTTTGGTGCCAGCACTTCGGCAAGCTCGTGATATTCATCCAGATACCCTGGTGGAATTTTTTTTCCAGCACGCAAAATATTGACTAAATTTAGTAATTTATCAGCGTCAAATTTTTCTTTTGAAGAAACTTTTATTTCTTTTACTAATTCTTTGATGATCGCCTGCGAGTCCGACTGATCGAGAACTCCGAAATGGGGACTAAGTCCTAAATGCTGATAATTTTTTCTCAGCAGCTGTAGGCCAAAAGAGTGAAAGGTGCCAGCCCAGAGGCCTTTAGCAAGAGCACCTACTTTGTCCTGCACCCGGTGTTTCAATTCACGGGCTGCCTTATTGGTGAACGTCAGCACGCAAATTTGTCCAGCAGCTGCAATATTTTCGTCAATTAATCTGCCCGTGCGCGAAACTAGAACCGTAGTTTTACCAGAACCCGCGCCCGCTAAGATCAGCAATGGGCCGTAATTGTGATTAACAGCTTCGCCTTGTTCAGAATTTAAACCAGTTAACCATTTGCTCTGCGACATTTCTTAATGAGTGATTAAACTTTATTGTGCATTAAAGTCTTCACTTCAGTTTCAAACAACACGTCAATGCGGTCGACTTGAACTGTGCGAACGTATCCCACTCCAAAGGTAGAGTGTTCAATTTTTTGATCTTTTTCAAATTTTGTTTTGATACTAAACGGAGTTCCTTTTTCAGTTCCACGATTGCTTTGCAATGCTTGGTAATCATCTGCATGGGATGTTTTACGCACGCGGCCTGTTTTTGTTAATCCGGTCTTTGTTGTTGAAACTTTTTTTGCCACAGATCCTGCCTTTGGTAAGCTATATGTTTTTTTACTTTTACAAACTTCACATTGAATTTTAGCCGAAGTAGACGATGTGTGCGTCAAAACGGTATGGTAACGATCAGCATCACATTTTTTACATGCACTAAAAAAGGATTTGGCAACTGGAGGTAAAGCAATTTGGGTCATTTTTTTCCTTCTATATTTTTAGTTCTTCTAGTTCTTTTTCTTCTTCAATCTTCTATTTCGCTGCTAGCTATTTCGCTGCTTATGTCTAAGCTTGCAACTAAGCTTGCTTCAATTTGTATATCGGCAGCGGATCTAAAAGTCCCTTTTGCGCGATATCACCAGC
>JAYUTU010000377.1:0-20012 GCA_043754975.1 Bdellovibrionales bacterium
AGTGGGCTTGGTAATCTTGCTGACATGATGAAGAAAAAATAACTAATTGAATCGCACACCCCAGCTAAGGAGTGCACCGCGATCAACGGCGGCTAAATCCTGCACAGTGATTTTATAATTTCCAGACACTACCACGGAGCCAAGTTGGCTGGTGACTTCATAGCTTTTTACTAGATTTCTAGTTCTGGCACCTGCACGATCATGAATGGTAATAACGTTTCCATCCGGGGCCGTTATTTTAACCACCAAGTCTCCGATGTAGGTGTGAGTAATATTTAAATTTACAAAAACTTTACGCCCGCTCGGGATGCTTTTTACGAGTAACGTATTTGTAACTCCCACTTTGTTATTATCTGGAATATTTAAATTTACTACTGCCGAAAAAATCTCCTCACGAGCAGCGGGCGGAGTTGGTGGTGCTGGCGGCGGCATCGGCGGAGCTGTAGTCGCTGGCAGAAACGGTCTGACTGCAGAAATTTTTGTAACGTCCTCACCGCGACAGGCTCCATCAGCGCAAACTTTTGAAACCGTGCAACTGCCCCGAGATTCAAAATCCTGCTCGCCGCGGACAAGGACTCCTTCAATCACACCGGTTTGTGCATTAAACACGGCCGAGCCCGAATTTCCCCCGTACGTATCTAAATTTGCCTGAAAGTAATTGGCGTTAGAAATAGATCGGACCGTTCCGCCTGTGGCAATTTTAACTGGTAGGCCAACAGGATGGCCAATCACGACTAATGAATCCGTCAATGTCACATCACCGACTGGGCGCACTGCCAGCGGCCTGTGGCCGCTCACCGTACGATCTAATTTTACAATAGCGAAATCAGCGCCACTATTGTCACGAAATGTTTTTACGAGCTCTCTACAGCGATAAACATCGCTAGGTGAAACTGTTTTAGGTAAAACTCCGACGGATTTAACTGCAAATCCAAAAACAAAAGCTGTGTTATCGCAACTGGACTGCGTTTCAAGGCAATGCCCTGCGGTTAAAATCAGATCTGGACTGATTAGTGATCCTGAGCAAAAGGCAGCGGTATCTTGTTCGCGGTACTTTTCAGAAGCGCATAAGTTCATATCGCTACCGTAGTTTCGCCCAGCTACTGCAACTTGAGAGCTGTTTAGAACAGAGAGATCCGAATTTCTAATCAAAGCTACTGTTGAATCGGCTAAAAGTTTTAAACGGTCATCAGTGACTTGGTATAAATCAAGTCGTCCATCAGAGCCGTAGATCACGTTCGTTGCAAGCTTTGTGGAATCGGCTGAATTTTCAATCTCTTTGCCACAGCCGGCCATGAGCAGCGAAGCAATTAGTAAAATGAAGACAGTGAATATGGTCATCTTGACACGCGGTAATGAAATCCTTTTCATGAAACCCCCGTTAGCCTAGATGTTAACTTTCACAAAAAAGGTTAAAGTGATCGACAATTTCGTAAAATAAACGAAAACTAGAGTTGGGATTCAGTGTTACAAGGAGTGTTATGATTTCATTTTCAAAAATTTTTATCGCAGGTCTAGTTTTTACTCAGTTAGCTAACGTTGCCAATAGAGCAGTGGCTCAGTATTCGGGTCATGGGGTCGAATCCGTTACTGCGGAAAACTTAAAAAAATATGCACCGCCACCATTGCCGCCTGAGATGGCGAACAAATTAAAAAAAATGTTTGATATAGCGGCTCCCGGAATGGGGATGTTATCTCCAGATAAAAAAAATCTTTATTTTACGTGGCGGGTCACTGGTCAATCCCATGTGTGGAAGATTGAGGGTCCGAAATCATTTCCGGTTCAGCTAACCAGCGGTACCGATGCCGTGAGCATTCAAGACATCGCCCCGAATGGACAGTTTTTGATTATTTCTAAAGATGTGAACGGGGAAGAAAATCCGGGCTTATTTAAATTAGATTTAAAATCGGGGTTAGTCGAAGAACTGTATCGAAAAAAGAAAGTGCAAGCAGGTTTTGATTTTATTACCGATGATTCGCAGTTTATTTTTTTTACTGCCAACGATAAAAAAGCAGATTCCTATTCAGTTTACAAAATGAAATTAGCCGATAAATCCATCGAGACCATTTACGACGGGGACGGGTACTGGGCAATAGCTGACCAAAAAGATAACGGTAAAAGCTTACTGTTGATGAAACTAAATGGCGCACGCCAAAGCGAATTCTTTGATTTTGATCCAAAAACAAAGGTGCTTATTCCCGTTATCGGCCAAGGTGAAAAGGCGGAATACGAAGTCAGTTACTCCGCGTGGGCTGATCAGTTTTTAGTTTTAACAAACAAACTCAGTGATTTTAAAAAACTTTATGTTTTAAAAACCAAAAGCGGTTCGAAAGATTTAAAACCCATCACTGAGGACTTAAATCATGATGTTGCTGGTTTCACAATTGATCACACGCGCTCACGGATTATTTATAATATTAATCGGGACGGTTACACGGAACTAAAAGCCATGAATGCCAAAAGTTATCGACAAATAGAAATTCCCAAATTTCCAGGCGCTGATCACGTGTTTAGTGGAAAAACCACGCGTGACGGAAAAACAACGCTGGTCGGGATTATAACTTCAAAAGCACCCCGCGCCAGTTACTCGTATGACTGGCAAACCAAAAAATTAACACAGTGGGTGGTTCCCTCGGCTCCAGAAGTTGACCTGTCCCAATTTGCTGTTTCAGAACTTATGCATTATGAATCCAGAGACGGTGTTAAAATTCCTATGTTCGTTCGTTTTCCAGAAAAATGTAAACCAACTTCAGAAAAAAAATCGATGAACTGTCCCGTCGTTGTGCATTTTCATGGAGGGCCAGAAGGTCAAAGTGAACCGGGCTTCAGCACAACCGCACAGGCTTTCGTCAATGAAGGTTTTATTTTTGCCGAGCCCAACGTGCGCGGCAGTGATGGTTACGGAAAAAAATGGATCGATATGGATAATGGACCGCTCCGAGAAAATGTCGTCACAGATATTGAAGATGCTGCAATTTGGATGAAGAAGAACTGGAAAAATAGCACCGGTGAATCCGTAGCGATTGGAGTTATGGGATGGAGCTACGGTGGCTACTCGACGTTGCTTGCGATGACTCGCTTTGCAGGAGCCTACCAGGCTGGAGTTGCCTTAGTGGGAATGAGCAATTTAGTTTCATTTTTAAACAACACAGCACCTTATCGCCGAGCACTTCGGATTTCAGAATATGGAGATCCTGAAAAAGATAAAGAGGCTTTAATGAAATTATCACCGGTGACTTATGTTGACCGAGCAAAATCGCCGCTGATGATTATTCAAGGAGCGAACGATCCTCGGGTGCCGGTCGGTGAGGCCGTACAAATTCAGCAGGTATTTGATCAAAAAAAGATTCCAAGCCAACTGATCGTTTTTGCCGACGAGGGCCATGGTTCAAGTAAAAAAGAGAATCAGATTCTTGAGATTGGCAACACGATAGAATTTTTTAAGAAGCACCTAATCAAGTAATTCATTAAATGTTCGGGAACACCATGGCAGAGCCACAACAAGATTCTAAAATTTGTATTTTGCAAGTAGCTGCCAAGCTATTTGCAAAACTTGGTTTAGATAAATGCAGCACCCGAGAAATAGCAAAAGAAGCAAAAGCAAATATCTCTCTGATTTCCTATTACTCTGGTGGTAAAGAAGGGCTCTACCGCGAGGTCATGCGGCCAGAGATTAATGCGACTTTGTATTTTACTCTGCTATGCGAAGGAGTCTGGGGCTTTTTTGAATTACAAAAGTGCCCAACTCCGTTAGTGCAGGATCCAAATCTTTTAAAAAATCAGATCTCGAAAATATTTATTGAAGGAGCCTTACTATGAAGATGTATTCGAAAGTTATCAGCTGCAGTGTTATCGTTGGTATCGTTTCCATGCAGGTACAAGCACTGACTTTGGATGAGTACATGCAGACTGTTAAAAAAAATAATAAGATTTTTTCAGCGCTTAATTCTTCTAAAGAAGCCGCAAATGATAGGCTTACTGCTGGGGATGTGCTTTTATCACCCACTGTTTCAGCGGGATATTCTTTAATCTCGGATAAGTCGTTACCGAGCACTTTAGGGAATCAACGTGAAATCACAGAATATACTCTGGGTGTGGGGAAAAAATTTTCTACGGGTACAACATTAAATTTAACTGCAAAAACAAATCAATTTGAAAATCAGACTGTGCCTCCGTTAGATCAATACTCGACTGGGGGTCTGGGGATTTCATTATCGCAGTCTTTATGGAAAGATTTTTTTGGAGCGGGAACACGACTTCGTCAATCCCGAGATCTAGCCACAAATCGCTTTGAAACATTGCGCATTGAGCAGCAAATTCGTGCAACCACATTTGATGCTGAATCTGTTTTTTGGGATTATGCATTTACCCAAGAAGATTATCGATTAAAAAAATCTAACCTAGAGCGGGCTCAAAGATTAGAAAAATGGACTTCAAACCGGGTCACAAATGGAATCAGTGACCGTGCTGATTTGATGAATGTGAAAGCTTTAGCGGCACTTCGGGAAGTTCAATTTTTAACGGCCCAGGATGATATTAAAATCCAGGAAACAAAATTTCGAGAGTACTTAAGTTTGAACGAAGCAGAGCCAGTTCCCCCTGTGGATGACGATATGATTCAGCCGCGAAATTATGTGGATCAGTTAGTGAAGAATAAAAATGTGGTACGGATTGATTTATATCTTTCAAGTCTTGAGGCGCGGATCAAACAACTGGCTGCGGACGAAGTAAAAGATCAATACAAGCCCGATTTGTCCCTGGTAGCCTCGTACACAACCAGTGCTTTTGAACGGGATTACACTGAAATGACAAAAAATATGTCTAAAACAGACAGGCCAAGAACTTTTGTAGGCCTTAATTTTTTATGGATGTTTAATACGGATTCAAAAGCAGCACAGGTTTCGGCGGCCAGCAAAGATGCATTAGCAGCTGAAGCCATTGCCGAGCGTAATTTGACCCTAGGGCAAAATGCTTGGGGCGATTTGATTCGTAAATATGAAATCACAAAAAAAAATGTAGCTACTCTTGAAAAAGTGGCTCTGTATCAGCGCGAACGCGCTAAGGCCGAACAAGATAAATTTAATAAAGGTCGTACAGTGACAGCAAACGTGGTCACTGCAGAAACTGATGCGGCAGAGGCCGAGGTAAACTTACTGCGGGCTAAAGCAGGACTTCGCAAATTAGAAGCTTCAAGTATTTTGTACATCGCGCTTTAAATGACTGTAAAAAGGAAGACACCGGAGTTTTTATGAATTTAGCAGAATTATCGATCAAGCGGCCTATTTTTATAATTTGTATTGTCGTACTCATGTTAGTGCTGGGGTATTCGTCGTTAAAAAAAATGCCAGTAGATCAATTCCCTGATGTCACGTTTCCGGTTGTGTTTGTTGAGGTCATTTATCCGGGTGCATCACCTATAGACGTTGAGCGGCAGGTCTCGAAAGTTATCGAGGACCAGCTGTCATCGTTACCAGGGCTTGAGGATCTTTCGTCTTCTAATTTTGATTCTGCTGGGATCATTGTTGTTAAATTTAGATTAGGCACAGATATTAAAGAAGCTGAACAGCAAGTTCGTAACCGGGTTGCGAATGCGCGAAACAGATTGCCTGACGACGCGCAAGAACCGGTTATTCGTCGTTTTGATCCTGCCGATCAGCCGATTGTCAGTGTTGCGATAAACTCATCCCTGAACGCTGGGGATTTGTATGACATCGTCGATGAAACTGTGAAACCTTTATTTGAACGACTTCAGGATGTCGGGTTAGTGCGAATTATTGGTGGCCGCAAAAAAGAAATTCAGGTGCTAGTCGATAAAAATAAATTGCAAGACCGACAAATTTCAATGCTGCAAGTAGCAAAAAAAATTGAAGATACATCCCGTGATATCCCGCTGGGTAAGGTTGAAAACAGTAAAAATGAAATGCTGCTGCGAACCGTTGGCGAATTTAGTAATTTAGATGATTTAAAAAATGTCGCCGTTAATTTCACGGGCTCTGACCGTCCCGTAAAACTATCTGAAATTGCTACTATTTCTAGAGGCTTGGTGGCAGCGCAAAGATTTTCTTCGATCGACGGTAAAACCGCTTTATTTTTAGAAGTCTACAAACAATCTGGAGCCAACACAGTTGCTGTTGCTGACCGCGTGAAAGAGAAAATTGCCGACGTTAATACGCTATTGAAACAAAAAAATATCAATGCCCAGGCTGTGATGCTGCGTGATGGCTCTGTTCCAATTCGGCGAAATGTTCTGGACGTCAAAGAAAGCATTACCTTTGGAATTTTGCTGTGTATTATCGTGGTTTTTTTCTTTTTAGGCTCAGTGAAATCAACATTCATCACGGGTCTTGCGCTACCGAATTCATTACTGGGTGGATTTATTATCATGTATGCCATGGGGTACTCTATTAACATCATGACATTGTTAGCACTTTCATTAGCTGTTGGTTTACTGATTGATGATTCCATTGTGGTGCGTGAAAATATTTTTAGACATCTAGAAATGGGAAAAAATCCTCGGCAAGCTGCGCTGGATGGAACAAAAGAAGTAACCCTTGCTGTTATTGCGACTACTTTAGTTGTTATAGCTGTTTTTGGACCTATTTCATTTGTGCCAGGAATTGTTGGACAGTTCTTTAAACAATTTGGACTTACTGTTGTGTTTACGATGCTCATTTCTTTATTTGATGCCTTCACTGTAGCGCCTATGCTGTCGGCCTACTTAGCTAAAGGTGACGATCACGTTAAAGGCAAAGGGCCGATTGGACGCATGCTTTCAGCCTTTGACCGGTTTCAAACACGCCTGGAAGATATTTATGAGGCGTCATTAAAATGGACTGTTCAGCACAGAAAAACGGTACTGGCTTCGGCGCTTGTATTTTTCATAGCCACATTATTTTTAGGAAAATATATTCCAAAAACTTTTTTACCGCCTAATGATATCGGCGAATTTGGGATTACAGTTGAGCTACCGACAGGCGCATCTTTAGAGGGAACGTTTGAGTTTTCGAAGCAAATAGAAAAAATAGTTAGGGAAACCGCCGGCGTCAAATTGGTCTCAATGACTGTCGGTTCAAACACGGGAGAAGCAAATAAATCGAGCTTTTATGTCGGTTTAGTTCCAAAAAAACAGCGAAAAGAATCGACCACAGAGCTTAAAGCTATCATGCGGGAAAAACTTAAATTTTTATCTGCAGAGGCCGTGATTGCTGTTAGTGAAATTGATATTTCAGGCGGTGGACAGAAACCACTGAACTTATTTTTGGTGGGTGATGATTTGACCGTGCTTTCTGAATTTACTTTACGACTGCAAGAGCGCATCAAAAAAATTCCGGGTTTAGTGGATGTGGATACAAATTTTCGCTCAGGGAAGCCAGAATACCATGTTGTTTTTGACCGTGACCGGTCCGAGGCTCTAGGAATTTCGACCGCTCAGGCAGGAACTGAACTGCGTTACCGCACTGAGGGCGTGACGCCAGCGGTCTTTCGGGAAAATGGAATTGAATATGACATTCGCGTCCGTTTTCCTGATGAAAATAAAGATTTGCGAAAAGAATTTAATTCAACGCTCATTCCAAATCAAAATATGAACATGATTCCTCTGAACCGCGTGGCAAAATCCGAAGAAAAAAAAGGCTATTCGCAGATTAACAGACAAAACAAGGGGCGCTTTATCGCAGTTACTGCCAATCTGGGCCCCGATGGACAATTAGGAAATGCATCGACCGAGATCGAGCGCATTTTGGCTACAGAAATTATTCCACCACAAGGGGTAACATATAAATTCGAAGGGCAAGCAAAGGATTTTCAGGATCTGATCGTCAATATGGCTTTGGCTCTTGGTTTAGGAATTTTATTTATTTATCTGGTGTTAGCTTCACTGTATGAAAGTTTTATTACACCGTTCACTATTTTATTGGCTCTGCCACTGGCCATTTCTGGAGCCTTTTTAGGGTTATTTATTTTTAATAAAACGATCGATATTTTTTCCATCATTGGATTTATTTTATTGATGGGTGTCGTTGCAAAAAATTCCATTCTATTAGTTGATTACACAAATCAGCTGTTAAAGGCGGGCTTGGCGATGAATGAGGCCTTGGTTAAAGCGTGCCGAACGCGGCTCAGACCGATATTAATGACGTCGCTGGCGTTAATTGCGGGAACGTTACCGATCGCTATTGGTGTTTCTGAATTAGGAGCACAGCGACAGTCTATGGGCGTGGCTATCATTGGCGGAGTTTTAAGTTCAACACTGTTGACTTTGTTAGTTGTGCCAGCAGCGTTCGGATATATTGATAACTTTCGCGTGTGGCTAAATAAAGTGGTGACGAAAATAAATGGTGGAGAGATTTCTATTGATGCAGAGCCTTTAGTAAAGACCCCGTAATTCGCGAATCATCCGGAGTTTATTTTCGAATGAGCTCCAGTCATCTTTGGTATCTATGTCGCTCCAAATTTTTTCAATTTCCTCAATCAAAAGCGTCTGCGGTGTTTTTTTTGAAAAATAGGGATGTAAAGAATGCTGCCGCTCGAGAACAGACATCTGCGTTAAATTTTTTCTTAAAGAGTCAAAATTTGCGCCTTGGTATTTGGCCGAATACGGCGACTCTGCGACACGCTTTGGATCAAACCCATAAAAATCAAAAAACATCTGCTCAAACGGAAGCTTTTCCTCATACATTAATTTGAAGAATAAAGAAACTGTGTCAGCTGTCAGGCCATCATTAGAGCATAAAAGATTAAGTCGTTTTAAGAATTGAGAGTGCACAGCTCGGTTGAAGTCATCACTAAAAGGGTCCAGTGCAGTTTCAACATTTAACTCAGGACAGGCATGCTTTAGGGAGTGACCGAGTTGATGAAGATTCCATAAAAAAGTATGTGGTTGGCGCCCGAAGGCATAAAGACCTTGATGATCAAAATAAGCAGCTACAAAGTTAGGGTCATAGGTTGGTAAAAATCGATAGGGGCCGTAATCAAAAAGTTCACCGCTAATATTAATGTTATCGGTATTCAGAACTCCGTGAACAAAGCCCGCCATCATAACTTGTGCAGCTAACTCAGCTTGGCGTTTGCTCACACAGAGTAAAAATTGAGTCAGAGTCTCGGTATCATCTTTGAAATTAATAGCTGCAGATTCTGTTGGAAAATAAAAATAGAGACAGTAACTGACTAGTTTTTTTATATTCTCTATTTGATTTAAAAAAGCCAATCGCTGAAATGTTCCAATCCGAATATGGCCTAAACTAAACCGTGTTAGCACTGCAGAGCGGGTGGGGCTGGGCTCGTCGCCACGCTCTAGTTTTTCACCGGTTTCAAAAATACTGACAGTTTTTGAGGTTGTGACACCTAGGGATTCTAACATTTCTGTCGCCAAGGCTTCTCGGACTGCACCTTTTAAAGTAAGTTTGCCATCACCACGCCGCGAGTAAACAGTTTGACCACTACCTTTAGTTCCTAAATCAAACCACTGATTATCTATTTTTAGCTGAGCATATAAAAAACCGCGCCCATCGCCCAAATCCGGGTTGTACTGTTGAAACTGATGTCCATGGTACCTTAGAGCCAGGGGCTTCGGTAAATTAGTTGGTAACGGATTAAAATTCCAGAGATATTTTTTTTCAATTTCAAGTTTTAAGCTTTCATTCCAGTAGCGCAGTTTCTCTGATGGAAACAAAGCGGGAACGGCCTCGTCATAAAAGTCGTTACCTAATTGCAAAATGGGAGTAGAGTTTTTATTCCATGAAAAAATCATTGGCCTAAAGAATACAGTATTGAAAACGTAATGAAAATAGATAGAATGAAAGTATCTAAAATAACAAGGAGCCTTTATGAATCGTCGTTCGTTTATCCAAACCGCATCTTTATCCATTGCAGTGTTAGCTACACTTCCGACACTAGTAACGGCAGAAGAGCGTCGTCGAGGCGGCTCTGTAGCAGCGGCAGCGCCAGCATTAGTTGATCCAAAAGACTCAGCAGCAAAAGCAGTTAATTACGCTCACGCCACGAAAGACATCAAAGATAACACTCTGAAAACTGAGCGCTCGGGTGTTAAGTTTGAAGCACAGAATTGTGCGAACTGCACGTTCTACACAAAAGACCAAGAGAGCTTAGTGGGCGGAAAAAAAGCAGCTCCATGCCAAATGCCGTTTGCTAAGGGAAAAGTTGTAGCCGCTGCGGGTTGGTGTTCGACGTGGGCTAAGAAAGCGTAATATTTTTGAAAAACTAATACCTATTCGGCAACAGTCGTTTAGACAGTCGCCGAAGGGGTGTCGCGCAGGGCACGTCGTAATATTTTACCGACATTTGTTTTCGGTAATTCATTTCTAAACTCCACGTGCTTTGGAATTTTATAATTCGTTAAAGACTCTTTAGCAAAATCAATAACTTCTTTTTCCGTTAAGGATTGATCTTTCTTAACAACAACCACTTTAACGACTTCGCCCGAGTGGGGATCAGCGACGCCAATGGCGGCGACTTCCAAAACTTTTGGATGTCGGGCAATAACATCTTCGATTTCATTAGGATAAACATTAAATCCTGAAACCAATATCATATCTTTTTTTCGATCTACAATTTTAGCATAGCCAGTTTCAGTCATAGTTCCAATATCACCCGTAAATAGCCAGCCATCTTTCAGAACCTTTGCGGTCTCTGCCGGCTGGTTATAATAACCCTTCATAACCTGGGGGCCGCGCACACAGATTTCTCCGGGTTGTCCCAGTGGGACTTCTTTTCCGTTGTCATCGACAAATTTAATTTCTGTGTTTGGTAGCGGAAGTCCAATGGTACCAACTTGATCTGTGCCGTCGACTGGATTGCAACAGGCCACCGGTGACGTTTCTGTTAGGCCGTATCCTTCGATGACATTAGTTCCTGTTTTTGCAAACCAGTTTTCTTTGACTGATTTTTGCAAAGCCATTGCTCCAGCCACACAGACTTTCGTTTTTGAGAAATCAACTTCCGAAATTTTTGGATGGTTTGCTAGCGCATTAAATAAAGTGTTCACTCCAGTAAGCACTGTAAACTTATATTTTTTCATGTCCTTAATGAACGCTGAAAAATCTCGGGGGTTCGAAATTAAAACGTTCTGAGTTCCATACTTCATTAACGCCAAACTACAAACGGTGAGCGAAAAAATATGATACAGTGGCAGCGGTGTAATGGCGATCTCTTCGCCTTCTACTAATTTGGGCTTCATCCACGCGCAGATCTGCTGCATGTTCGCAATAATATTTCCGTGAGTTAGTATTGCACCTTTTGACACGCCGGTTGTTCCACCAGTGTATTGTAGAAATGCGATATCTTCCAAATTCACGCTGGGTTGAACGTAGGTTTTTTGAGCTCCCTCACTAAGAGCTTGTGACCACGTGTGATGTTTTAAAGAATATTCAGGCACCATTTTTTTAACTTTTTTTACCACGAAATTGATCAGGTTCTTTTTTACAAATGAAAGCTGATCGCCAACTTCGGTCACAACGACATGCTCGATTTTAGTTTGATCTTTAATTTTTTCTAACAAGTGTGCAAATTGCGCTAAAATAACGATGGCTTTGGCTCCCGAATCGTTAAATTGATGTTTCATTTCAGGCGCTGTGTACAATGGGTTTGTATTGACGATAACGAGACCAGCACGAAACGCTCCAAAGATCACCACAGGGTATTGCAAAATATTTGGCAGCTGAATCGCAATGCGGTCGCCTTTTTTTAACCCCAGCGTATTTTGCAAGTACGAAGCAAATTGACCTGATAGCACGTCGAGCTCGTGGTAGGACATATCAATGCCAAAGCTGCTAAATGCCGGCCGGTTGCGAAACTTGCGGATGGCCTCATCAGCAACTTCTTGAATATTTTTATATTCAGTTAGATGAATCGTTGTAGGAACTGACTTCGGGTAGTTTTTTGTCCATATATTTTCCATAGGATTATGGTGAACTAGTTCTTGCTAAAGTGAAAGAGTAATTAACATAATAGGGCGGATGACCAGCACTGTAATTATTGGCATTATTTTAATTTTAACAGCCTGTTTTAAAAAACCAGACGGTCTCGGTGTGGTCGCGTCGACGCCAGTTTTACCAGTGACGCCAATAATGCCAACACCTGTTAAGGAAAAACTACTTTCTAAAATCGAAAGAGAAAGCATTTATTTTGCCGCAAGTTTAGAAAAAGAAGCCTTAAAACTTCTTTTAAAAGAGCCTTCTTTTGACGGATTGACCCTTTTTTCAGTCCTAAGCTATGCGGTTGAAATTGATTCTGGCATTAAGAAAATGGCGCCATCGCTGCTAGATTGTAGTCGCTTTCGTTTTGAGCGATCGTTAAATATAAAGTCTCAGTTGAATATTTTTAAGACCTGTGAAAAGCCGGAGGTCTTAGTGGCAACGGCAGCGCTGAGTGAGCTCGCGCCCCAAATGAAGATTACTTTTTACATTAAGGAATGGGCGCAAGTCCTTGGATTATCTGTACTAACGACTGGGGACAATATTATTTGTGATATCGAAATTCAGAATAAAAAATTGCAGCAGCTTTCCTGTGAAAACTGGGCTCGTTCCCTATCAAATTCTGCAACAGCAATTGAGGAACTGCGATTAAAGACCTTTCGCTTTCAGCGCGATGACGCCAAGCAATTTGTGCTGATCGGGGGGCGCTATAAAGATCTGCTCGAGCGGAGTAAGATCAATATTCAGGTTCCCTTGCAGGGGAAAATCACCCGGTGGGAAAAAGAAATCGAAATTGTGGATGAGTTTGCCGATACTTTACAACCCCCAGCACCTATGACACCAACAGCATCCCCACCAGTAAAACGCCTACAAATTAACGGTGAAAAAGATGAAGCCAAGACTGAAAGCCAAAATCAAGACGAAGCTGAAAACCAAAATCAAGACGAAAGCCAGGCAGCTGATCAAGCCAAAGAAGAAAAACCAGGTAGCAGTCGGTAAATCGGTACTGGATTTTTTACGTGGAGTTTAATCCCGTGCTAAAGTAGTAATTAAGTTTGTAAATTCGGTAACTTCGTCTCTGGTTGTATCCCAGCTCGTCATAAGTCGGCATTCAAACGATGTCTCATCCCATACATAAAAAAAGTATTTTTCACGCAAGATTTTGATCCAGGGCTGTGGAAAAATAGCAAAAACGGCGTTACTTTGTCGCGCCTGAGTTATTTTAATTTGTGGGATAGATTTTAAATTTTGATAAAGCATTTCAGCCATGTCGCAGGCGTGCTTTGCAATTTCAAGATTCAGATTATCAGATAAATAGCGAGAGAATTGCGCCGCTAGGAAGCGAGTTTTCGAAGGCAACTGGCCAGCCTGTTTACGTATGAATTTAAGCTCGGTATCAAGTTTAGGGTTCAGTACTAGAATGGCTTCACCCATAAGTAAGCCATTCTTAGTACCGCCGAAGGAAACAATATCAATTCCTAATTTTGTGGTCATTTCATGATACGTTGTTTGTAAGTGCTGAACTGCATTTGTTAACCGAGCACCATCAATATGAACATACATTTTTTGCGCGTGAGCCCAATCTGTAATTTCTTGAATTTCCGCTAGCGAATAACAGGTACCAACTTCTGTTGGTTGGGTAAGACTAACTATTTTTGGTTGGCTGTAATGCTGATCACCCCGCCGAATCAGAGCTTTTTTTAAAGTCTCAAGCGTCAGTTTTCCGTTTTGATGAGGCAGCGGAATTAGTTTTCCTGCAAAAAATTCTGGTGCTCCACATTCATCCACATTGAGATGGCTTATGTCAGTGCAAAAAATGGCTTGATGCCGCTTTATCAGCGACTGAAGGGCGAGAACATTTGCTGCCGTGCCGTTGAAAACCAAAAAAATTTGTGTTTGCTCTCCAAAATGGTTTCGAAAATTTTTCTGGGCCTGCTCGCTATAAATATCGGTTCCGTAACTGGGTGCATGGTCAATATTTGCCTTTGCTATTGCTTCTAAAAGCTGTGGGTGGACCCCGGAGTGATTGTCGCTGCCAAAACCCTTCACATTAATTCCGAGTTTCAAAAAGAAAATGATGAGCAATAAGTGCCGCTGTCTTTGACGTTTGAAAATCCCGATCTAGCGGCGGCGAAACTTCATAAATTCCTAATCCACGAGGATCAGATTTTTTGTACAACTGACTTAAAAACTGCAGACAGTCCGCAGTTTTAAGACCGGTCACCCAAGCCTGGCTGCATCCACCGGCTTCGTGGGCCGCCAGAGCATCAATATCAAAACTAATAAATAGCGGCGTGTCTGGAGTTAAATTTTTGAAAACTGGAGCATCAAACAGGCTGTTCATGCCGTTTTGTTCCAGCATTTGTAAATCAAAAAGAACGGCTCCATGCTTTTCGGCCCAAGCCCAGTGGCTTTTTGAATTGCACTGAGGTTGTAAGCCAATTTCTACAAAATCAAACTGGTCACCGAATTCGCTTAAGATACGAAAAAAAGGTGTTCCACTGGTAAAGCCATTGGTAAGGGGTCGGACATCTAAGTGAGCATCAAAGTTTATAATCAGCGGCTTTATTTTGCGGCCACGATAGGTTTTTAAAAAACCAGCAGCGTCCGAGTAGCCGTAATCATGGCCACCACCAAAAGTAATCACGCGGGTTTCCTGTTGATGCAAATGGGTCGTGAGAGTTAGTGCATCCTGGTGGCGATCGGCTAGCTCAAGAGTTGTTTGTAAATCTCCAAAGTCATGCAGCACGATGGATTTGTTTGTACGCACAGATGGAGTCATTTTATATAAAAACTGGCGAATCATTTTTGGCGCCTCGGTAGCGCCGATGCGGCCACCACTCAGGCGAATGCCTTCGTCGTCGGGGTAACCGAGCACTGCAAAATCATTGCGTTTTAAATTTCCAGAATTAAGAACTGCGTGCTGAGCCATTTGGCCCAAGCGAGGATCCTCAGGATCGTTTTTAGAAAAAAAATAGTTTGCTGGGGTAGGAGTTAGTGAGCTTTTTAATGTCATAAGCTAGCAGGTTACTTTCTTAGTTTAATAACTCTAAGAATATCCCCAGTATTTGAATCATACAAACTGATTTCTGCAGCGCGCTCATTTTTAACACTAAGATCTGCGATGTAATTGCCCTGGTTGTCAGACAATAAAATCATCCAATCTGGAGATCCAGGATTAATAGTGTAGGCATATTTACGTACGACGACCGGGGTGAATTTGCAGCTGGCTGCTCGCGCCAGGTAGATTTTCATTTCGGTAAATGACGTGAAACTATAGCAGTAGTTGTCGTCCCCTTGCCACGTTTTCAACAGCGTGGCTAAACCCACATAGTTTATCGAGTCGACACGGATCGTGTTTGTTTCAGAGCTCCTGGCGCCATCAAAAGAAATAAAGTCATTAGGTGCTAGCTGGCGCACCATTTTTTCAATTTGCGGCGAGGCAAAGCTGAGGGCAAATGTCTTTTCTAATCGAGCTTCTTTAATACGAATTTCTGTTTGAACCTTTGTGATCACGCCCGAATACAACATAGAGAATGTTTGAGGCGAGTAGGTCAGGAGTAGAAGTAACAAGAGGCCGAGCGCGCGCATGGCCTCTCAAACCATGTTCCGACCATGGGGTCAAACCGAAAACCGGAATGAACCGTTTGTGATAATTAATACATATTCACTTAAGCTCAGATCGAGGCCACATCTTAATTTGCAATGCGCAGCATCTTAATTTGTAATGCACAGCATTAAGAGCTTGAAATCTTTGAAAATTCAGGTGGAATAAAAAGATGAGAAAAATGATTTTGTCGAAATTAAAAATACCTAGTTTTTTAGTCGTTTTTCTACTCGGGGCACTTGCGGTGGCTGCTGGTCAACGCAGTGAACGGGTGGCTTCGTATAGTTTAAATTCAGGTCGTACCGGTGTTCTATTCGACGCAGCTGTTTACTACGGACAAAGTGAAGCCACTGCCGACCCTGCGGCAGGTAACGAATGGAAAAATCTAACGTCTGTTTATGACGTGAAATTGGGTTACATTTTTGACTCGAAACTTTATTTGGGCGGCGAATATTCGACACGCAGTGATTCCAGCATGACGTCAACCCAAAGCGGTGGAGCTGGTGCCGTAGGCGCGGGACTATTTTGGGGATCGGGCTTTAACTTACGCTCGTTTTACCGCTTTAATGAAAACTGGGGTGATTACTCGGAGGGGTCAGGTTTTCAAGCCGATTTGGGTTACATGCACAACATCACGTCCAATTTTTATATCGGACTTATTGCATCTCATCGACAAACAACGTTTACAAAGAATAGCTTGATTGCCAATTTTAAATCATTCACAAAAAAAGATACTCAACCCATGCTGACGGTTGGTTTCTTAATTAATTAACTAATTAATTGAGATTTGCACCAAATTGCTAATTCGCCTAATTTTGGATGCTCCCGTAAAGCGTCAACATCAGGGCCTAGTTCCGTCAGTTTTCGGTTGCCAATAACAATCATCGCATTTCGCTTCAGGCCATTGCCACCAGCTCTGAAAAGTGCAGTGCCATAAAATTCCTTTTCTAGCTTTTTGTTTGAAGAATTTAAAATATTTTTAAAAAATAAAATTAATTTTTCAGTCTCTGCGGCTGATAAATTTAAGGTCAATGCAGTGCTGGTAGCGGCGACAGCAGGTTTTTGTTCTAATTTTCGAAAAACTTTTTCATTCCAAGGACACGTCGTTTGGCACAAGTCGCAACCAAAAAACCAGTCACCCATTTTCTTACGCAACTCGACTGGAGGAAGTGTTTTCGATTCAATTGTTAGGTAGGAAATGCACAAATCAGCTTTTAAAATATGTGGTTTCACCAAGGCCTGCGTCGGGCAAATGTCGATGCAGCGAGTGCAGGTGCCACAAAAATCTGGAAGGGGTTCCCAGGCCTTAGCTGGTGGTGGCAGTGTTGAGAAAATTTCGGCAATAAAAAAAAGACTCCCGTGCTGGGGATGAATTAGACAAGTATTTTTACCGAACCAGCCTAAACCATTTTCGTAGGCCCAATTGCGTTCAAGCACCGGCCCTGAATCCACGTAGGGTAGGAATTCCTCATTGGGATACATTTGCTTTAGCTCTGAGATAATTCGTAGCAGTTTTTCTTTGAGCCAAAAATGGTAATCCTTATTTTGTGCGTAGGTTGCAATGCGAGCGGGGATAGTCTCTGCCATTGGGACGATCGGCGGAAAGTAGCTTTGCGAGATTGTCAGTACTGATTTTAACTGACTGTTCAGCAACTGGGGATTTTTTTTTGTTTGCAAGTGGTCTTGCAAATATCCCATGTCGGCATGCAGTCCCTCGGCAAGCCATTTTTCATAAAATGAAATTGTCAATGGGGTAGCTAACGGGCCGATTTGAATTTGGTTAATTCCCAGCTGATTTTTTAAATCGTTGAGAGTTTCAATTAAATCTTTCATAATTTAGTATGCTTCATGAACTGGTTGCCACTGCATTAAAAAATCATCGCCTGTATGCTGATTTTGTTCAAGTTAAGAATCAGCTGCGGAGACTACATTGTAAATGCTGGATTGCGGGCGGGGCTGTACGAGATTTTTTGCTGTCGCGCACTCCGCTGGATTTGGATTTGGTGACTGACGCCACCACAGAGCAAATTCTGCACTTATTTCCGAATGCTATTCCGGTCGGGGTGCAGTTCGGAGTTGTTAAGATTTTACTTCCCAGTGGAGATACTTTTGACTTAGCCACTTTTCGGCGCGAGTCCGACTATATCGACGGGCGCAGGCCCTCACGCATTGACTTTGCAACTGCAGCTGAAGATGCCGAGCGCAGAGATTTCACGATTAACGCTTTATTTTGGGATGATGAAACAAAAACTATCGTTGATTACGTCGGTGGCTTGGAAGACCTCAAGCAAAAAATATTGAACTGCGTAGGGAAACCGGAAATTCGTTTTGGCGAAGATTATTTGCGTGTGCTTAGGTTGCTGCGTTTTCAAACTCAGTTGAGTTTCGCAGTTGCAGCCAGAACTGCAGCTGCAGCGCAGGCTTGGATACCAAGTTTGCGCACGATCAGCGGCGAGCGCATCTGGTCAGAATTTCAAAAGATGCTGCCATTTATAGACTGGGAGCTTTTTTTAAAAAATGAGTTTGCGCTGGTGTTACTTAAATCAGTATTCCCGTTAGCTGATACGCTACCCTTAGTGTCTTCTGTGGCGACTGATACAGGGCGTGAAAATCCCGAGCGTGCAAAGCTGACATTTTTATTTTTTTTACTACAGGCAGCTCAAAACCGCCAGGAGATGCTTGTATTTTTAAAGGAGCGGTTGCATCTTTCAAAAACAGATTTAAAACAATTTAGTAGCTTAAAGTTTTGTAGTGAAAATAAATTAACTGCTGAAGAGTGGATTTTTGAAGCTGAAAAAGACCCGCAAATTTTGCTGGCTTTAGAGGTATTGGCTGCCCAGGGACAGTTTGTGGTAGCAGAGTATTTAGAAATTGAAAATCGGTTTCATCAACGCCCACAAAAAATAGTCACTGGAGCTGATTTACACGGTTTGGTTTCACCCGAGCAGATGAGCCATGTGCTAAAAAAAATCAGGCTGCTTCAATTGAAACAGCCTGATTTAGATAAGCAAAATCTTTTAAAATTAATTTAGTAAAGAATCATTTCGACGAAGCACAGCGCATTTTCAACGCGAAACGGAATAATCAGCAACGTTTTTTCGCCAATTATCGGCGGCAACGTATCACTTTCGCAAGGATGCGGAGTTGTCATATTCAATTTAAATCCAATAGAATTTAATTTCGTTTTCGTGAGACCGAAGAAAATGTTTGAAATTTCTCCGACTCCGTCTAAAATGTCGTCCATTGCCATATCGGCAACTTTGGTTCCAAGCATTTTTTCGATAATTCCTTGAGCTACATTTTTATCAAAATGGAAACGCACTTGACCTTTGTAGGGGTCTGAATGCAGTTCCAAAAAGACGGCGATCTGACACGGTGTTTTCCAGTCTTTTGTAACAAATGGTTTTTCAAAACTGGCAACAGTTTGTGCCATTGTTTGTAGAGTCTCAGTCACGCCATTGGCTAGACTTAAAATAACGTCGCGATCTAAGAAGGGGTGCTGCTGGGGCTGTTTAAGTGCGGTGCTCATGATTAAGCCACTTTCTTATCTTGTGAAGGATTGGTTTTTGCATACACACGTTCAATTTTAGCTTTTAGCGTAGCGGCATTAAATGGCTTCACCACGTATTCTGAAACACCAGCTTTAGCGGCTTCGATAATCTGGGCCTGTTCACTTTCTGCAGTGACTAACATAAATGGAAGACTTTTGTATTGAGGATTTTCTTTGCAAGCTCGCAGCAACTCAATGCCTTGCATGTTGGGCATATTCCAATCTGAAATGACAAATTGGATGGGGTCTCCGGCTTTGAAGGAATTATTGATGACCTCAAGGGCGTTTCGGCCGTCGACGGCCTCAACTACGTTTTTATAACCGATTTCGTCGAGGACTTTCTTGATGATTTTCCTCATTGTGGAAAAGTCATCTACGACTAAAAACTTAGTATTTGTATTGAACATGCTGGACTCCTATGTGGGACATATCGGTTAGTTTTATTAAAACTTAGATTAAATTTTGAAATTAGGACCCATAATGCGGTCTAGTTTTTAAAAATAGCTCCGTCTAAAGTATTGCGTTTTCTTAAAAGTCTCGGCAGACTTAGAGATAGGTTGTTGTGCTTCAGTTTGAGACACCTGTTTAGACAAGGAATAGTCTGGGCAAGTTTCAAAACGGTACAAAAAGAGACTAAAAACAATAAAGCAGGAGGAGCAAGGATGCTCAGAGACGTATTAATACAAAAAGGCTTGTCAAATCGTGAAGCTGAAGTTGCAGACCTCGTATCAAAGGGGCTTTCTAACAAGGAAGTTGCAAATCAGTTATTCGTAACCGAAAAAACAGTTAAGTTTCACTTAACTAATATATACAAGAAAATGAACGTGAAATCTCGCGCTCAATTGATTGTATGGTGTTTACCACACATTGGTTTTGTTGAAAGTGAGTCTCGCACTGAAGTTTCTCAACCTGCTGGCGCATCTG
>JAYUTU010000378.1:0-4084 GCA_043754975.1 Bdellovibrionales bacterium
GTTTTGAAAGCCGAGTGGATGGGGCTGATTATTTTTTTGCTGGTGACGGAAAAATTAATCCTGAAGCTGAAATTCTGGCCAGCGCCAAAGCTTTCGCAAATGCGGACATTAAAGTCGGAAGGCTTTCGCTACATCCGCAGTGCGCCTTTCCCTACCGCTATCGATTTCTTAAACAAAATTTAAAATTACAAATTACTGATGTTCCCTGTCCCGAATATAAGCTTTGGCTTAGCGGTGTCCAACCGAAATCGGCAACTGTGGTGTATGCCAGTGGGTACGCGAATAATCCTATTTCCGTTTTTGGACATCTTTTTTTGCGAATTAATTCAGAAAAAAAGGAATCAGAATATGAAGTGAACGAACTTCTGGATCAAGGGATTGGTTTTGAGGCCGTTGCCGAAGGTACCTTTGGTTTTAGGTTCGCCATGAATGCAACTTTCGGTGGTTATGCCGGCCAGTTTTCTGTCGTTCCGTACTACGCGAAAGTGCAAGAATATTCGAATTTGGAAAGCCGAGACCTGTGGGAATATCACTTAAGTCTTTCTAAAGCAGAAGTCCTTAACCTGATGACACACCTTTGGGAATTGGAAACTAACACGTACCTAAATTATTTTTTCGCTGATGAAAACTGCGCTTTCCAATTGATGGCATTGATTGAGGCAATAAAACCAGAATGGAATCTAACCGATGGGTTTTCTTTTTATGTTATGCCATCACAATCCATACGCGTGCTTTCAGAACAGCCCGGTGCAGTTCAAAAAGTCACACAGCGACTTTCGCTTTATAAACGAATGACCGGCCATATGGCAAAACTGGATATGCAGCAACATCAACAATTCGATCAGTTGGTTAAAAACGAAATCGAGGTTTCAAAAATACAAGACAAGCAAGTTCTAGACGTCGCAAGTCTTTTTCTATCCTATAAAAAGCAAAACCAAAAAGAGCAAAGCTCTGACTCGAAAGATTTTAGTGTAACCGAAGTTCTTCGTTACCGGGCAGCACTCGGCGGAGTATCAACGCTCTCCACCCTGCCGTCTGCTCCCGACTGGAGTAGGCCAGATCGTGCACATTTGCCATTTCGAGCTGGGATTTTAGCAGGTGTTGCCGAGTCTAAAGCATTTTTCGATATTCATTATAAAGTATCTTTGCACGATATATTAAATTTTGAAGCTGGCTACGCGCGCTATTCACGTTTTGATTTTTTAAATGTGAAAGCACGTATCGAAACAGAAAGTAAAAAAGTTTTTCTAAAAGAAATCGATTTTTTAAAAATGGAAACGTATCTTCCCGTTAGAACTTTTGAAAAAGAGCTTTCGTGGCGAGTTGCCTTTGCTCTCACAACACCCGAAGATCTGAACTGTTATCCCTGTCGCGAATTCGTTGTTGAAGGAGCTGTTGGTGCAGCGCTTGAACCGTGGAACAGGCAAACGCTTCTATACGTTATGGCACCGCTTCGCGTTGGTTTCGCTGACCATCTTGGACGTGGATACCGCTGGGGGCCAGCTTTAGAAGTGGGCGCATTTTTTGAAGCCGCAGAAATTTACTGCACGCAAGTTTCTGCAAAACTTCAGACTGACCTTTTGCAAGACATAAGACCCCGCAACGTGGCGGTCTTTGAAGTGAATCAATCGTACTTTATCAACCCGCACTGGGATGCGCGGTGGTTAACGAAATTTTTAGTTCCTACAGATTCCTTGGGCCGCAGACATTCCGAAACTGGTCTGCAGCTGAATTATTATTTTTAGTTGCGCAAGTTGGCTGGAACTCGCTTACACCAATCGGTTTTTTCTTTTGTTCCACCCTCATAGGCATACGCTAAATTATTCTTTAGAAGTAAGTTTTCAATGAGCTTCTTTGCTGAACGAGCACGGCTAATTATCCCCACAGCTTTCGAATGGCACGGTCGCACTAAGCGCATTTTCCATACACCGTAAAAGCAGTTTGCGGCTATCGATAAACCGCACTTCACCAAAAGCAGACGTATGACCACCATTAACTTGCTCCGAAAATAATTTTGGACCCGGCCATAGATTGAAATTTTTCTTTCCCAAATCGTAGTTAACAATCGGATCAGCAGTGCCGTGGAAAAAAAGTGCAGGCAGCGCCGGCGTTTGCTCTGGCTTTTTCTTGGCGCTCCACGTGTCGTTGATTGTTAAATAGGTAAACGGTTTTAGTGGATACAAAAACCACCGCTGGCTTAACACCGAACGTGCTACTTGCTGGTAGGATAAGAACGACGAATCTAAAACAACAAGTTTAGGTAGATAGTGATTTAATTTTTTTTCATTTAGTTCTTGTAGTGTGCGGACTAGAACATTGCTTCCTAAGCTTTGTCCGATTGCAATAACTTTTAGATTTGGAAAATTTACTGCCGCATACTTAAAAATTGCTTCGCCGTCTTCTACCGTCTTTTCTGGGGTCGCTGCTTGATCTGAGCTTGCTCCGTAACCTCGGTAGTCAAAAATTAAATAGTCATAGCCATGATCAGCTAGCCAATTAAAAAATAGAAAGTGCGTTGTTAGGTTTTGACCATTTCCATGAAAGTGAATAACTAGACCTTTACTTTTTACTAACGCAGGGAAGTGCCAGGCGTGTAAAAAAGAAGATTTGTCTTCTAGCGGAATATAAATTTCATTAGGCACTGGACGCATTTTTGCGGGATCTGAAAATGCGTGACGGTCTGCAGGATAAAGGAGATGGGTGCACCCGCCAAAAAACAGAAGCGATAGGACTACGAAAATGATTTTTCGATGGACTTGCATTTTATTTTTTATGGCAGCAGTAGAAATAGGTCTCTTCATTTAGAATTTTACTAACGGATGAGGAAAATGGCATATTTAAGTTGCAGTTTTCTAATAGCGCACTTTTAAACTGCACAAGATTTGTGCCCATCATCTTTTCACAACGAAAATTTTCAGGTTTTGTCTCTTCGGTTTTTGCAAAGGAGAATTGGCCAGCTACAATGAACGATACGAAAATAAAAGTTTTAATCATCTTTATGGACCTCACTTCCATAAAAATTTAGCGCGAGCCATCTTTCTTTGTCGAACACTTTTTTTCGACTGCCCGTCCTGTTTTTACAGTAATCTCTAGACACGAAAAAAAATTAACAGTGTAATTATCGAAATAAACAAACCAATGGAGGTTTTTGTGTTAAAGAAGATTAGCTTTGTAGCAACGCTTATCGTGTTGTCGCAAGCTCAAGGTGCTCACTATGGAATGGCAGGCTGTGGATTAGGTTCGGTCGTGTTTCAAGATCAACCGGGAATGATACAAATTGTTGCAGCTACTGTAAACAATATCGTTTCTCCGCAAACGTCTGCAATCACATCTGGAACTTCAGGATGTTACGAAGAGGGCAGCAGCTCTGCTAAAATAGATTATATCGAAGCTAACAAAATTGCTTTAAAAGAAGATGCAGCTCGTGGCCAAGGCGAAACATTACAAGGTTTAACAACTTTATTAGGTTGCTCAAAATCTCAAGATGTTAATTCTGAAATCAAAAATAACTACAAAACTATTTTTGGCCAGGACAACGCCCAGGACATCTTAAAAGCAATTCGCTCAAATTCAACAGTGCAAAAATCTTGCGTCACATTAGGTTAATAGGAGAAATGAATATGAAAAATATCTTAATCGTTCTTTTGACAGTCATTGCTTCTGTTTCTTTTGCGGAAACTAAATCAGCTCCGAAAAAAGCTGAAAAAGGCTTACTGCGCAATTATGGTATCGCTGGCTGCGGATTAGGTTCTGTGGTTATGGGTAAGCGCGGCGGGCAAGTTTCTGCAGCGACAACTAACGGTACATCTTTCAATCAAATGATCGGCATTACTGCGGGCACACTAAATTGTATCGATAGCGCCAGCTCACAAGTAGCTAGCCGCATGGATCATTTTATCCTAGTAAACCGTTCACAAGTTCAAGGTGACATTGCTCGTGGAAATGGCGAAACAATTTTGGCATTAAGCAGCTACATGGGCTGTGAATCTGCTTCTAATGACATCGCTGCTCAGCTTAAAAATAATTACTCAACTATTTTTAATACTGAAGCTGCTGCCAATGAAATTACTGACAGCATTATTAC
>JAYUTU010000379.1:0-4042 GCA_043754975.1 Bdellovibrionales bacterium
TGAAATACGGGCTGACCCAATCCAGTGGGCACATTTTTTATTCGAAGCTCAGCAACTCCACCAAAACTTTCACCCTCGATTTTTGCCTGCTCTAGCATCGTGACAATTTCATTGCTTTGTATCGAAGGAAAGCGTGTTGGGTAGCTATCAATATTTTGCTTCCATACAGTTTCCAATTCGTTAGCACTTAATTTGTAGGGACCGATTTCTGCAGAAAAAGCTTTTATCAGAACCTTAGACTGCAGCTTCTGCACCAGCATCTGCGCGACTGAGCCCGCCAGAACACGAGTCAAAGTTTCACGCCCCGAGGACCTGCCGCCACCTCGGTGATCGACATGTCCAAATTTTTTTTTCCACGTGTCATCGGCATGACCAATTCGCGACTGGTTTCTGATTTCGTTATAGTCTGCAGATTTGTGATCCGTATTTTCCACAATGATGCAAATCGGAGTCCCTAATGTTTTATTCTCAAATACTCCACTGAGCACCACTGGAGCGTCCGCTTCTTTACGATCTGTGGTGATTGAGCTTTGCCCGGGTTTTCGCCGTGCTAAATTAGCAATTAGTAAATCTAAATTAAAATCAATTCCGGCAGGACACCCATCGATAACAACGCCTAGGGCTTTCCCGTGACTTTCGCCGAAGGAAGTCATCTTGAATAAAGTTCCGAATGTATTTGCACTCATCGAAGACTCCAATATTTTTGTTGCTCTAGGGCCTGCGCCTTAAACATACCTAATCCCGACACATAGGAACAGTTTATTCTCTGGGCGTATTCCAGACCCATAGAATTTTCCAGATAATTAAGATCAATAACCTGCTCTGGCCGCCACTGCTCCGGTGGCCATTGGGTTTCCGAAAGGCGCGGTGCTGCCCAGATAACTATTTTAGGTTTAAAATTACCGACTGCTTCTGCAATTGTGCGTGCTGGAAAAAAGTGAGCTTGTGGCAAAATGAATTTCATCATCTCTAAAGTTCCACCACCACCCCAAACAGCCACATCAGCTTCATTTTTCAAGTTTAAGCTTTCCACTAACTTTTCAAAACCAACAACATCCGTATTTTCGGCAACAATCTGTTCCTCGGCAAAGACCAATGTGTTTGCTGCATGGAAATGCTCTGCCAGCGGCGACAGACTATCGGCTATCTGAAACGCAATTTTTTTTAAGGGAGATGTCACAGCAGCATACTTCAAGCCAAAATTCTTCAATGTCTGAAAATGCTTTGTCATTTCTGTTTCTGAGATTTCAATCGCAGTAAAAAAAGAATCATTTTTTTCAAAAAAACTTTGATGGATTTCTGGGCTTCTTGAGAAAAAGATGGGCTGTCCTAACACGGCACCAAAGTTCTCTGGCTTTACTTCAGGCAATGTCAGCCACTGATAGGCTGATGGTTGATCTAGCAAATCTGTCTGATTCCTTACAAAGTTTACAGTCTGCGAGTATTTAGCCAACTGACGGTACCATAACCACTTACCATTTTTTGAACGCGGTAAAAAACTGCGCTTTTTCGGATCTTGCTGTTGCCAGTCATGGCCTGCTAACAAATCCTCAAAAGTTTCCACGACCGGAGATAGCTTTAACTGCTTACAGTTAACGTCTTTAACTTTATCAATCGCCATATGAAGATTATCAAGGTGACAAGAAATAAATCCGCTGAAATTTTTTGGCATAAACTGAATATCGTAATCGATCCATGCCGACATCTTTAAGCCTAATGACCGAGCATCTTCAGTACGAACAGAAACTAACCATTTAAAAGACAGATCTTTCTCCACCAGTTCACAAATTTCTGCCATGGGAATTAAATCTGATCGCAACTCGACACAAGAAAATTTTGTCTTAACAACTTCGATGTCAGCAATTTCATTCAGACTCAACGTATAAATGGCATCATGAATTTTAAAATCCCCAGTTAGAATTTTTTTTTCAGTATCACTCTGCTGCTCGATGCCCTCAGGCATGTGATAAATTTGCGTGGCTATAGCCACGTACTGACTTTGACGGATTGCGAATTTCTGTGCGTAGTCTTCAAGGGGACCAAGCGCCAGATTGAGTTGCGGCCTGTTTAAAAAAATTCGACCACTATTATCTGTCTGACGAGAAACGAAGACAACTTCGCAGTCAGAATTAATTTCACTTAATGTAAAACCAGCACCTAAACTGATAACGTAGTTTAAATTTTCAATGATTAATTTTTTATACAATTCGATTTCTAAGTGCCTAAAATGACTTTCCCCTTTTTCAGCAAATATATCCTTAATTTTTTGGCCGGACTGCTTTTCGATTTCGAAATCGAGATCAAAATGCGGAACATTAGGAAAATAAGTTTCATGGCGTGCAAGCAATGATGTCTTTCCTACTCCTCGATGCCCGATGAATACTCGTTTCATAGAGAGGCTCATAGTGAACCTAACATTGAATTTTGAATATGCTGCCAAAACTGTGGGTAACTTTTTTTAACTACATCCGCATGTGAAATATTTAAACGATATCCAGCCAATTGGAAAAGCCCTGCCGCCATGGCCATTCGGTGATCCTGATCCGGGTCAAAATAAAGTTGTAGGGATTTGTCTACTGTCGAACTTTTTCCGAAAATTATAAGCCCATTATTTTTGACTTCCGATTTAAATCCGCAAAGTGACAGCAGCTCAATTGTCTTTTTAAAGCGGTCAGATTCTTTCACATGCAGATTTTCAGCACCGTGCAAAAAAGAAATGCCGTCAGCAAGGCTACAAAGCACTGCCAGCACCGGAAATAAATCTGGCGTATTTTTTAAATTTTGGTCGATTCCATCCCATGACTGTTGTTTAAAAACTGAAAATAAATTTTCTTTTGCCTCAAAAGAGATATTCATTTTCTCAAAAATATTTAAAAAATAAAAATCCGGCTGAAGCGACTGATTGGGCCAATTTTTTATTGTCACCTGCCCGTCAATAACTGCAGCCGATGCCAATGCAAAAGCCGAACTAATATCGGGTTCTGCCAAAACGTGTGCCGACTGCGGCGTCTGATTGGGACCAATTGTAAACTGAAGCAAATTGGATATTTCTTTTGTTTCTATTGCTAAACCAAATTGTCGCAGCATTGAAACAGTCATATTTAAATAGTCCGCCGATACCAGTGGCAGTTGCACTTCGATAACCAGTTCTGAGGGTAGCTTCCAGCAGTTTAATAACAATCCGCTAATGAACTGGCTTGAAATTTTGCCACTGCAGTATAGCACTGGTGGAATTTTCCAGCCTGTCGAGGTTATTAAAAGTTCCTCGCTACTAAATGACTGCAGAGTCACTCCGAGCTGTTGCAGAATTGTCTTCATTTCTTCTTGGGGTCGTTCGAGCAGTCGTTGGTCGGCTTTTATTTTCCACGTGCCGGCGTTTCGCGACACTAAAAATGTTAAAAACCGCAACGTAGTACCGCCAGCTCCGGCAAAAAATTTTTGCTGACCTGCTGCTAGCTGTTTTAGGGCTTGGGTTAAGTGTTGAACATCTTCAGATTCGCCATGTCCACTAATTTTCAAAGCAGGCTGATAGTGTTGAATAATTAATGCCCTGTTCATCCACGATTTTGAACTGCTCAAAGTTCCAGTGAATGTGAACATCAATGGCCCTGCTTTTGGCGTTTCACTTCAGCAAGAAACTGGTTAAATAAAACTTTTTTTCTAAAAACCTTTCCGATTTTTTGGATAAAAATAAAATCAACTTCAGTTTTTGAAATTATTTTTTTATCGCGAACAAGGTGTTTCTTGATTTGCCTTGGGCTTAAGGCTGCTAGGGATAAACGCAATCTGCCGTAGGTCTCTTCACCTAAGGCCATTTCTATTTTTTTATAGTTCAAATTGTTTAAGTATCCCAGATGAAAACTCCAGGTGGCAGAAAATAAAATTCCTAACTTAACAGCTTGTCCGTGCGAAATGTTTAACTGACTTTCTAAAACATGCCCCAGAGTATGACCTAAATTTAAAATGCGGCGGTGACCTGACTTTTCGAAAGGATCTTTCGCGACGACTTTCAACTTTCCGCGTATTAACACGGGCAACAAAG
>JAYUTU010000380.1:0-9258 GCA_043754975.1 Bdellovibrionales bacterium
TCTAATAAGGCCAATTCGGTCAAGGCCTCGAGCCCCGCCAAAGCGTGGACTGTGACTAAGGTCGCACCAGCGTTGAAAGTGGCCTGCACGGCGGCTACCATCGTGGACGAAATATCAAAATATTTATTATCAACGAATACGGGAGCCTGTTTTGAAAACTCCTCTATCACGCTTGCGCCGTACTTATAAGTCAGACGAGGACCTAGCTTTATTCCGCCAACCAAATCGCCGACATCCGTAAGTACTGCCCTAGCTTCATTTATTGTGTCGACGTCCAAAGCTAAGATAAGGGGATTTTTCAAAAGACTCATGCCAGTAGCTCAACAACCTTCTTAAGAACATCAGCAGCAGCTAATTTTGAAACCTCTTTTGTTTTTCGCACGACGACTTCGATTTGGCCCGCATCAAATCCCTTGCGCCCCACAACGATTCGAAGCGGAAACCCCAAAAGATCAGCGTCTTTAAATTTAATTCCTGGGCGCTCATCGCGGTCATCTAAAAAGACTTCGATGTGCTTTTCTTCTAGACTGTGTTTTATTTTTTCAACGTAATTTGAAAGCTCTGCATCTTTTGGATCTAGATGACAAATATGCACGTGAAACGGAGCGATGGCTTTTGGCCAGATAATTCCATCAGCGTCATGGCTTTGCTCGATAGCCGCTTGCACAGTGCGAGTGACTCCGATGCCGTAACAACCCATTTCGTAAAACTGAGACTTTCCATTTTTATCCAGAAAGACACCATTCATTTTTTTTGCATATTTTTGTCCAAGGTAAAAAACATGCCCTACCTCGATGCCGCGGTACGATTTCAGATGCCCATCGGATTCGGGACATTTGTCGCCTTCTTTGGCCAGTCGCAGATCGGCGAACTTTGTAACCTGATAATCGATGGAGTGATTTACATTTTTGAAATGAAATCCATCTTCATTGGCTCCGACGATATAATTTTTGAATTTTTCGATTCCCATGTCAGCAAAAATTGGAATCTTTAAACCCACCGGCCCACAAGAGCCTGGGCTGGCCGACGTTACAGTTTTAACTTCGTCGTCCGTGAGTAATTGTGGCGCATTTGTCATTCCGAGTAAATTTTTAACTTTGATCGGATTGACTTCGTCGCTACCACGTAAAAGCACTGCGAAAGCTTTTAAAGATTTTTCTTTGGGGTCTTCGCTACTGCTAAAAAATAAAGTTTTTACTAGTTCGAAAGCTGCAACACCGGTGAATTTCTCAAGGTCACTTATTGTCTTTTGCCCGGGGGTTGCAAATTTTTCTTTGGCTTTCACTTCGGTGTCTTTGGCCTTGTAGTCAACTGCATCGATGGCTGGACAGACTTCGACGTTGGCTGCGAAATTTGTTTTATCACTGACTAACAAGGCATCTTCGCCGGCTTCGGCCAGAAGTTGAAATTCATGAGTTTGACTGCCACCAATATTTCCAGCGTCAGCTTTTACAATTCTAAATTTTAAGTCTAACCGATTAAAAATACGCTCATACGCTGCGTACATGGCATCGTAAGCTTTTAGGGCTCCGGCTTGATCCATATCAAAGCTGTAAGCGTCTTTCATGATAAATTCTCGCCCCCGCATCAACCCGAAGCGGGGGCGGATTTCATCGCGGTACTTTGTTTGGATTTGGTAAATATTTTTTGGAAAGTCCCGCCAAGATTTTAGATCATGGCGCACAAAATCGACAACTGCTTCCTCATGGGTAGCCCCTAGACAGAATTCATGATCATTGCGATTTTTAAATTTTAACAGGCCGGCGCCCATTTCACTCCAGCGATTGGTTTCAACCCAAAGTTCTTTCGGCTGAACCATAGGCATTAAAATTTCTATGGCGTTTACTTTTTCCAATTCGTCGCGAATGATGTTTTCAAATTTGCGAATCGCCCGCAGTCCCATGCTGCTATACGAGTACAAACCCGGCGCCAATTTTTTCATAAGGCCTGCACGCATCATGAGTTTATGCGATGGGATTTCAGCATCAGATGGGGCGTCTTTGTAAGTGAATAAATGGGTTTGGGTCCATTTCATATGCTGGCCTCGATACCGTAGGCTTTAATTTTTCGGTGCAGATAACTACGCTCTAGCCCAATAGATTCAGCGGTCTTTGAAATATTACCACCGTTTTCTTGAATTTTTTTAATCAAATATTCTTTTTCGAACTCAGCGCGCGCCTCTCGGAATGTGGACATATCGGCAACATCCAACGCCGACCCAGCCGCTACTTCGCGGCGATCGATCAGACCAGCAAAGCGCAAGTCATGCACATCAACAAAATCTGACGGCGTTAAAATATAAACGCGCTCGATAAAATTTTTCAACTCGCGCACATTACCTGGCCAACCATGTTTATTTAAAAGCTTCATCCCCTGTTCAGAAATTGTTTTTCGTAAAGAGGCCATTTGCTTTGCAGCTAAATCACTAAAATGCACAACCAAAGAGTGGATATCATCCTGACGTTCACGCAGTGCTGGCACGAACATATTAGAAGTCTGCATGAGTTTTTCAAGCTCGGGGTAAACTTTGTTATTCTTTTTTAAAACGTCCAAGGTGTATGACGATGTCAGTATCAAACGTGTATCCGCTGCGTATTCATCTGAACTACCGAAGCGTTTAAATTTTTTTGTTTTTAAATAATTCACAATTTTTTCTTGTAATACCAAGGGCATCTCTTCGATTTCTTGGACGAGAAGCGTGCCACCGTCGATCAATTCAATCTTGCCACGACGGGTTTTGTCAATTCCAGGTAACGCGCCTTTTTCGATCCCAAAAAGTTCAATTTCAATTAAATCCTGAGGAAGTGTCGAGCAATTAATATCTGAAAATGGAGCACTAGCGCGCGGACTCATGTAGTGAATATTTTGTGCGACAAGCTCACGACCAGCTCCGAGCTCGCCTTGAATAAGAACTGCACTCCCTGTTTTTGCAAACTCTGTGACTTGCGTGCGTACTTTGTTCATGGCTTCGGATTCACCAACAAGGGCAATGCTTTTTCGCAACTTATTAAGCAGGGCATTTTTTTCGTCTTTTTCAGATTTTAGCTGTACGATGTGATCAATTGCTAAAGTGACTTTGTCCAGGGACAATGGCTTCTCGATAAAATCCCAAGCACCAATTTTTGTTGCCTTCACCGCAGTTTCGATTGTTCCGTGTCCAGAAATCATCACGAATGAAGTTTGTGTGAACAGTGGAACTGCCAAAGTTAGAACGTCAATTCCATCCATTTTTGGCATCCAGATATCTAAGAAACACACATCCGGATTAAAATCTTTTAGACATTGCAAGCCGGACGGCCCGTCCGGAGCGACCAGAACTTCGTAGCCGTCGTCCCGCAGACTTTCTGATAGCACTTCACGAATTGGGGCTTCGTCATCGATGATAAGAATTTTAATTTTGTTTTTCTGTGCGTGCAGTTCCATAAGTGCTCCTCATTTAAAATGCATCAATGGGTATAATTGGTAGCTCGATCATCATTTTAGTTCCCTTAGGCGTGTTATCTAAGGCCCGAATAACTCCGCTGTGATCTTCGATAATACTCTTTACAATCGGTAATCCGAGTCCGGTACCTTTTTCTTTTGTCGAGTAATAGGGCTCGAAAATACGCACACGGTCACGATGCGGAATCCCAACACCAGTGTCAGCTATAGATATTTTGAGCACTTTCAGGCGTGCGTTGTACTCTGTCTGAATTAAAACTTGCGGTAAATTTATTTTTTGGACAGCGTCAATTGCGTTTTCTATCAGATTCACAAGAACTCTTTTAATTTGATCAGGATCAAATTTAAATTCTGGAAGTGTCAGATCTAGCGCCATATCAAACTTAATTTGGGGGTGATTATCGATATAAATTTGTGACGTATTTTTAATCACATCATTCATCTGAGCTAAGACGGGCTTCAACTGCGGAAGCCTAGCAAACTGGCTAAACTCATTCACTAACAAGCGCATATCATCGACTTGATTGACGATCATCTTAATCGAATCTGAAAAAGCCGGGTCATCTATTTGCCCACCAAATTTTTTCGCAATGCGCTCAGCCGCTAAACGAATTGGTGTTAGCGGATTTTTTATCTCATGGGCAATTCGTCGTGCAACCTCGGTCCAGGCCGCGGCTCTTTGCGCATTCACAATCGGGGTCATGTCATCAAAAACCATAATGCGTCCAATTTCCGCTTTGTTTTCATCAATTAGAATCGAAATATTTAATGAAAGTGGAATGACATCGTTGTGCACTTGGATTCGCTGCTCCTTAAGCAAACTAACTAATTTATTCTCCTGCATGAATTTCACAATATTCGTAAAAAGTTTATAATTTTCTTCACTCATGCTCGTGCGAACATGTTTGTTGATAAATTGTGTGGGGTCTATCTGCAGTAACTCGCCCGCGCGGCGGTTCATTGTTGTGATGTTTCCATTCATATCCACAGAAATCACACCAGCGCTCACATTTTTTAAAACGATTTCTACGTAATGCGTGTATTGATTTAAATTTTTAAGAGTTTGCTGAAGTTCTAATTCTGAGCTCGATAAATTGGTAATCATTTGATTGAAATTTCCAATCAGGCTATTGATTTCTTCACTGCCAGACGAAATTTCTAATGGTGAGTAATCGCCAGCAGCAACTCGTTTTGTTGCACGGCCAAGCTGCACCAGTGGAATTGATAATTGTTTTGCTAAGTAAAAGCCAAACCATACGGCAGCAAACAAAATAACCAGCGTCATCACAATCAACATAATGAAATAAATGGACTTCAGCGGGTATTCAACCAGGGAATTGTCGTGAAACTCTTGATAGGCGCCGACAATGTCATCGAATTTAGATCCTGGAGTTAAATTCAGAAACTTAGTGACAACAATAACACCCGAATCGGCGCGTTTATCTAGCGGCACCATAAGGCGGAGCAAATTGTAGTCGCCAAAAATCTGAATACTGCTGGCCTCATCGCGACCGATAATACCACGCTGAAGAAAGTCAAAATTCAGGGAAGGAACAAATGCCGAATTTAAATCTGGATCTTGTGACACCAGCCGGTCCGCAATCAAGTTGTCATAATACTCGATGGCATCAAGCTTATAAAGTATTCGAATCTCGTCTAATTTAGCTAGGCGGCGATCCGGGTTGGCTGCTTTGATCTGCTTGATAGAAAGCCTAGCGTATTCGTAGCCGCGTTTTTTCTCATTTGCGATGAAAGTGTCGATGACTTCTGAGGCGTTTCGCAGAACCGAAAGCATCCTTTGGGAGAACCATTTTTCAAAACTGCTATTTAAATAGAAAACTGAAATGATAAAAACTAAGAGTGTTGGAATCACAGAAAAAGAAACGAACGACGCAATCAGCTTAGATTTCAGCGAGGAGCCAAAAATTTTTCCGCGGCGTTCGATGAAAACTTTTACGATATTTCTGAAAATAAGGAACAACAGCAGCAGTACTAAAATTAAATTTACATTGACTAAACCAATGAAAAACAAAACGTAAGACGAAGGTAAATTTTGACCGGAACGAAAAATATAAACTTCAACACCAATTAAAAAAGCTAACAAAATTGACAGTGCAAAAATAAAAAATATTTCTCGTTTTCGTTTGCTGAGCTCTTGCGTGCGATCGCTGCTTAACTGGCTTTTGAAAATATTTTTAAGCGGTCGGTTTTTTTTGTCTGGCATTGAAAACTATATTGATTTGATTTCTTTCAGAAGTCCAATCATCTCGACCACAACTTGAGCACAGTCATAGCCTTTGTTGCCATGGTCTCCGCCAGCGCGAGCCAAAGCCTGCTCGTCATTTTCTGTCGTCAAAACACCGAATCCGATGGGCTTCTTGTAACGAAGCATTAAATCTGAGCAGCCACGTTCAACAGATTGGCAAACATAGTCATAATGGGTTGTTTCACCGCGAATTACGGCCCCCAAAGCCACGACACCATCTACTTTTTTAGTGTCAAGTAATGCTTGGGCGGCTAACGGAATTTCAACTGCCCCTGGAACGCGAACAGACAGAATTTGCGCTCCTATTTCCTCTAGATACTCAAAGGCGCCTTCTTCAAGTTTAGTCGTAATTTCTTCGTTGAATCTGGCCGTCACAACGGCGATGCGGAGAGGTTTGCTTTGCTTGGATTTGCTGAGTTTTGTTTTTTTCATAATGAGTGCTTTCTGTAAACAATCAGATCCGCAATAGAGCCAATCTTTAAATTAAATTTTTGTGCGAAAATTTTTAGATCTTGAAGCCGTGCCATGGTCCCATCATCGTTGATAACTTCACAAATGATACTTGCAGGAGTTAAACCGCTGATTTTGGCTAAATCCACACTGGCTTCGGTATGACCTGGTCTGCCCAGTACTCCCTCTGGATGGGCCCTGAGGGGAAATATGTGACCCGGGCAGATCACATCGCTGGGTTTTGCAAAACTGTTTGCAGCTACTTTTATTGTGTGAGCTCTGTCTGCAGCCGAAATACCTGTTGTAACACCGTGACTGGCCTCAATCGAATACGTGAACGCCGTGTTCGTTTCGCCATGATTATGGGATGCGGATTTCATCATTGGTAATTTCAGTTGTTCAACGTGTGCTGCGGTTAGGGCCAAGCAAATTAAACCACGGGCCTCTTTAGCCAAAAAGTTTACTGCCTCTGGAGTTACAAATTCTGCTGCTAATATAAGATCACCTTCGTTTTCACGATCTTCGTCATCTACGAGAATGACAAATTTACCGTTTTTGAAGTCGTTAATTATTTCTGTGATGGCATTCATTATTTTTTTTCCTTTTGCCCCTTGTGATTTAAACTGCGTGATTCGATGTAGGCTTTTGCCAAATAATCAGCTTCGATATTTAATTTATCATTCACTTTGTAAGCTATTAGGTTAGTGGCTTTCATGGTCTCTGGTATTAAACACACAGAGAGTAAGGATTTTTTTTTCAGTTTGATAACTTCATTCACTGTCAGGCTGACTCCGTTGAGGCAAACTGATCCTTTCTTCCAAAAGAAACTTGTCAAAGACTGTGGAACTTCAACTTGCAATTGCCAACAGTCACCGTCAGCAAAACTTTTTGTAACGACTGCCGTGGTGTCGACATGTCCAGTAACTAAATGCCCATGCACACGCTGACCTAATTTCATCGAGCGTTCTAAATTCAGCGGATACTTTTTCCATAGTACAAATTGCTTACCCAAAATTTTTAATGTCTCTGCACCTACGCAAAACTGAATTGATTTTTTACTTATAGTTTCCACGGTGAGGCAAACTCCGTTGGTAGCAATGCTGTCCCCAATTTTGACGTCATCGAAAGTTGGCGGAAGCACAACGGCAATGCGGCAGCTTTTTTTAGCTGCAGTTACAGATAGAATTTTTGATTGAGCTTCGATGATTCCAGAAAACATGACTGGGTTCTAGCATAGCTAGATCCAGATTGTTTTATATTCTGCGCGGCGTCTATTGACTACTTAGCAGCCGTTTTTTGGGCTGACTTCACGTCCTCTACAAACTGATGCAATTTAACCAATGCTCCAGTGTTGATGGACTCATTTTCTTTAATATTAAGCACCCGCGCGCGGGACAGCAACTTGCCGGGCTCTTCAATTTCTATAATCCATGGGTCACTCGCATCCGAAACCACTAGCGATCCCGCAAGGACAGAGCTTTCACCGCACGGCTCCCCATGCCACGTATGCGCTTCATTAAACACTTTCAATCGATCGCCTTTTTTCAAACCCAGCTCAGCGCCACCCAGCACGGCTACATAATTGTCACGGCTGTAAACGATGCGCGTATTCCAAACTTCGCCAGGTTTGCTGAGTAAGGAATTTGCCAGTTTCTCAGTCGCTGCCTGCAGACCCTTTAATGTCACTTCAGCCATTCCGGTAATTCGGTAAAATTCAGGCCCAACATGAAAAATACCACCGAAGTCAATTCCGGCACCAACTTTATAATCAGTTTTAAATGCTTCACTGTTTTGGCTGTCAACAACTTCATAGGACCACGGATCGATGGCGTGAAAAGATAAATCCATGCGCATGCGATCTAAAGAAAAATTAGCTGAAATTGGAATTTGCGCATAATTTTGACTGAAGCCGAATTGCAGTTTGCCGCCGCTATGAGCCTCTAGTGAATTTATTTTTCCTTTAATAAAATGTTGGGGTTTCATCATCAAACAGGAAGAGTCCCGATCCAAAGAAATTTCACGTGATTTCATTGTTGGAAACCAGGTCTTTAGCTGAATGGCAGTTGCTGAATCGCCGGATGTTTTTTGCACGTTGAAATAGCGTTGATCTGAAGAGCCTGATATTTCATTTAGATCAGGATAGATATTTCGCTCATAGAAATGATTTTTTTCAAACAGCACTCCAGAGTATTGACTGCGCGCTACTTCCGAAAAATTAAAACCACTGTTATCCAAAAATGAAGATGCATTGATGTCCAATACCCTTACGTTTTTTTTGAGCTCTCGTTTGTTAGCAAGGGGCTGTTCGCACTTGGTATTACCCATCGCGAACGCGCCGAGAAGGATGATTGTACTAGACTTTAATAGAGTGAAGTTCTGTTTCATGTATTTGCTCCCTATTCCTAGGTCTAGTTCGGCAGACTGAAGGCTAGTCTAGAGCAAATTATGAAAGATTAAGACAAAAAATAGAATTCCAAATTTAGTGAAAAAAAGTTCGACGTTTACTTTCGAACTACACCTGAAACACGACGCACGTCTGAAGTTTCAAGCTTTGCATTTGCTGAGCAGAAATCAGAACACTGACCGTTCGTCATAATCGCTAAGTTTGTAGGACTGGTGTAACCAACAGTGACTTCACAGTCTTCGATGTTAGAAATCATTTGTACTTGGTTAATAGGGAATGCCTGAGCTTGGTATAAACACGAGCGAGCGTTTGTTCCCACTTTTTGTATCATTAGTATGTACGAATTTTCAGAGGTTTTTGAGATATGCACGCGCGTGCTGCTTTTCGTAATTTTCTTTTTCGAAGCTGCTAATACCACTTGCGATTTTTTCTCGAAAATTCCTTCACGGTTGAGATCCAGTGCTAGGCTTTGTGCCCAAGCTGAAGTTGACATGATAGTTACTAAGATTAATGCTGCTGCTTTTTTCATAAAAGGCTCCTGGGTTAAAAGGTGTTAAAACTTGTTTCCACGCTCTGTATTGCGAATAGGAAGCCAGCTGGCAGCGAACACGGTTGTGTTGGATGTGGCAAACTGTCTAATTGATATACAGCCGAATAACGGAAGTTGTCTTCGTTATGGCCTAGAACAATCTAACAA
>JAYUTU010000381.1:0-3996 GCA_043754975.1 Bdellovibrionales bacterium
ACGCTGATTACAAAATGAGAGCCAGTTTTTCTTACGTCAATAGAAATGACCCCGCCGTCGCGCTTAGGACCAATGCCATGTTTCACCGCATTCTCTACAAGGGGCTGAAGAAGCAAGACTGGGATTGTCACTTTTTTTGGATCAATCGTTTTGTCGATGATAATCTTATATTCAACCCTTGGTCCAAACCGCTTTCGTTCAATATCTAAATAGGACCGACACAGCAATAGTTCATTCTCAAGGGTGTGCATATCGCCTTTTGCCGACTTCAGTATTCCGCGATAAAGTTCGGATAACTGTACAACCATGTCTTCGGCAGACTTTGGGTCTGTTGTAATCGTCGATGCGATTGTGTTGAGTGAGTTGAATAGGAGATGTGGATTCATTTGCGCGGTCAAAGCAGAAATCTGTGCCTTGAGCTTTTCGTTTTCGAGTGTGCGAAATTTTAGTTCGGCAGCTTGCTTTGCCTGTTTTGCTTCTCGTACGACCTCAAAGAGCGTGAACAGACCTGAGACCATAATTCCAAAAATAACACCAGAGCTATAGTCGTTAAAGCTAGGTGGGTCCCATTTATGACCGATTGCCGTGCTAAAGCGTCCCGCAAGGGTAAATCCAAAATAGAGACCTGGCAGAAGAAACGGATAAGAGGTTAAGACACCCCAGAAAAGACCATCTTTTTTGAGTTCTCGGCCGTGTCGTCGTCGGTAGGTATTATAAAGATAGTTGGTTAGCCACGAACCAAAAAAACATGAAGATGCCACTGTTGTGGCGATAACCATTGAAATTGAAAATCTGTGAGCAAGATTGTCGATGCCGCCGAAGCCAAAGATAAATAATACAGTTACGATGGGGCACCAAATGAAAACGACCCTTAGATAGTTCTTGAGGTTGTCTTTGAAGCTGTAGCTTCTTGAAAATGCAAAAAGTCTTTTGAATCGTTCCATAATTTTGTTCCCTAAAAAACGGGTATCACCTTCATATAGCAATACCCGTTGTTGTTCAATGAACTCGCGTTTCTTGATTTATCTTTTATGGAGCTTCTCACGGAAGAACTGAACGGCCTGACCATTTTGAAGTACCGTGCGCAACAGCCTCATGTCAGACGGGCCATCCATTACGATGGTCGTTGCGTAGGCTTTGCCTGATGAATCCGACTCATAAGAGATGCAAAGCCCTTCGCCGAAACAGTGGCCGCCGCCATCGCCGTGATCACATTTTGAAGTCCAACCGTCTTGGCTCGTTTCGGTCATCAAGCATTGTTGTTTGTGAGTCGTGCCGTCGGGTAGTATGACCGAAACATTGCTTTGAATCTGGTTCCCGTTCTTGGTGTTCTCAACCACCAAATTATATGTGCTTGTAGGATTGCCCTTCACATCAAAAAGTGAGCCTGGTCCTTCCCATACGCTGGTACTTGCAGCGAAAGAGTGCTGAGACGCGATCAGAGTCATTGCTAAGATTAGAGTTTTCATTGTTATTTCTCCCATTGTTCTTTTGTTTGTGTTCAACCCAATGTTGAACGCCTGTAAAAAGAATTACGGCAGAACCGTCGACATAAATATGGGCTTTACCCGAACTGCCGATTGAGCTTCCCGAGTGGACGATTAAAATGGCACACAAAGTCATAGTCGGGCGAATTTGGTGTCAAAAATGAAATGGTCGGCCCTGAAACCATCACAAAAGCCTTTCACAAGGTATATGCCCGGTATCCCAACCGGGGGCAACCGTGCGAGTATGTTCTAGCCAAACAGCCTATTTAAACAATCAACTGAATACCAGTTTTCAACTGCCGCGCTGACTTTGATTCCTTTTGAATCTGCTCCCAAATATGAATGTATTTGCGACTCGTATTCAAATCGCGATGACCAAGCACCATCTGGCAAAGAAATACATTTCCAAAAGTCAGCCCAGTAAATTGTGTTGCAAAGGTATGTCTGCATGAATGCGGCGTATAGTGCCGAATCTTCAAGTTTTCGCACGCTCGTTTCAATAGGACGCCAAAGCGCTGCTTGTTCAAGCCATCGAATAAAAGATAATCCTTTGGATCATCCCCGAATTGTTTCTTCAAATACAAATCACGTTGCGTGAAATACCGCTTAACGAGCGTGTTGAACACCTCTTTATTAATCAACGGGATAATCCTATTATTTTTTGGATCTATTTTTCTACGCCCTTTTAGAGCTTTTCGAGGCACTAAGTTATTTTTATCTCTGAGATTCGTCGAATGCACTGGCTGACTTTCCAATGAAATATAACCAACGTAATCCACGCCATGTCGAATCAGCTGTTCATGAAACGCTTTGTTTTCGACATGTCCCTGAACCAAGTTATCCAGACTAAGCCCAATACCCTCATTAATTCTCAGGCCACTATGAACAAGGACAAAAAATAGCTCAGCAGCGCACTCGTCTATATTCTTTAGTTCCTGATATATTTTTAAAGTGTCAGTTTCTGAAATGACTTCTTCTGCGTTTTTTGAATTTTCAAGATGGCGAGCAAATTGTGTGCACTTAGTCACGCGATCGATCTTGCTTTTTCTATTCATTATTTTTAAAAATGCATTGAGCGCTTTTATGCACTGATTTTTTGTTGAATAAGCGAGTGTCGAATTGCCTTTGACTGTTTTAACTGTCTCAAGCCAGCTTTTGAAATCTTCAAAGTGAATGTACCAATCATTCATATTTGGAAATGTGTTTTGGTTAATAAAGAAATTTAGAACGTAGTGCTCCATGTAATAAATATCGTTTTTCCAATTATTTGGAGATTCCTTTAGCCGTTCATTTTTGAAAATTTCCATCAAGGCTTCAAAATTATGGTAACGAGATTTCCATTTTAGACGTCGAAGAATGCGAATTTTACAGGCCTCAATTTCAGACTCTTTTTGACGACAAAATGTGTCAGCTTCGTCATCCGAATTTAAATTCAGAGGAGTTTCACCAACCCTGAGACGCACGTTCTTTTTCAATGTACTATCGTAGTACATGAACACTCGTCTCTTTGAAGTTTTACCGCGCCATTGCCAATACATAAGATAGTTACCGTAGTTAAGGATTTTGAAGGATCAAGACCATCCTACAAATTTTTTAACCCTTCCTTGGTCTCGTCTAGCAAATCAAAATATTTGCCGATGTATTACTCATGGGAAAAACACCTACAAAAAATCCTGGCGCAATGAGTGATGGACGCCTTGAAGGGCAATATCAAGTCGCGATCCGAGAGATCAAAGATGCAAAAACGATTCTTATGGAAATGAATAAAGGTATTTATGTTGGAAAGACTTTAAAAAGTGCCCTCATCGATATTACCAAGAGACAAGCAAGGCATGCCCTACGTCTAAAAAAAGAAATGATTAGAAGGAATGAGTGGTGCACCAAGAATGGCAAGACACCCAAATTTAAAATATGACGGGCAAAAGATTGAAACTTGGTGAAAATCCTAAATGTACAAATGAAGAATACCATAATGATCGTGAGTATTTGAGTTCGTCTGCATTAAAACTGCTTTATATGGACATTGATCTTTACCGAGAGAAATACATTCTTAAGCCTAAATCACAAAAGACCAACTCCAGCTATGAATTGGGTACCCTGATTCATAGCCTGATCTTAGAGCCAGAGAACATTCAAAATGAATATGCTTTTTACCCCGGAAAAGTAAGGGCAGGAAAAGTTTTTGAATCATTCAAAATGAAAAACAAGAACAAATTGATCTTAACGAGTTTGACTCTAAACAAGGCCGAGACATTGCTTAATAAGTTTAAACAGAGAAAAGCATATGGAAAGCTATTTACTGGTGGCAAAGCAGAAGTGACAGCTTGTGCTGTAATCGAAGGAGTTAAATGTAAAGCCAGATTTGACTATATAGATACTAAAAAGGGGCGAATCGTTGATATCAAGTCTACACGACACACAAAAACCGAATATGGTTTTTTTATTAATGATAGTACCGCGCTTAAATATTATCTATCTGCCGCGCTCTATACCTTAGTTGCTGAAAAGG
>JAYUTU010000382.1:0-3995 GCA_043754975.1 Bdellovibrionales bacterium
TGCAGGGCCGAGTAACGATTCAAAGAAAATAAATCAGGAGTCAATCCAACATACTGAGTTTTAGTTTCGACAATTTGATCGACAGTGCCAAAGGTCTGATTGGACTGCACCGCACCCAATTGCACTGGAACCGAAAAAGCAGAATTAGTATACGTTCCGACAAAGCCGCCCTTTTCAATATCTGTTTGGTAATTGGCAAGCACAGAGTACTGATGAATTTTAATGGGATCATTCCCCGAAGTTTGTGCTTGGATATAAACACCGCTCGAGGAACTGGTCGAAGCAATATAAGGAATCCAGTACTGTGGCCAAAGATATCCCGCAGGACTGTAATCAGAAACGTCTAACAAGGTGGGCTCTTGCGTTGAAGGCACAGGTGCGTAGTGATCGGTGGCGGAATTAGTAATGACCGGCAGTTTCTCTGTTATTTCACGAAGAGGCATTTCCGTTATTCTGTATCCATTGCCAGTCATCGTGGTGGCCCAGATTTTATTATTAAAATCATCAACGGCAAAACTCCAAATCCCCGTTCTAACATGGGTTACGGGCCGAGCTGTTTTTAAATCTTGGGTCACATAGATGTTAAAGACCCCATTTTCAGATGAGGTAAAATAAAGTTTTTCGTTATTTTTTCGTAAGAAGCCAATGTTTTTCAATGGGATCGGGATAACAATGACAGAATTGGTTTTTAAATCAAATTTTTGCAAAGTTACGTTTCCTGCGGCATCTCTTTTAGTGAAAAGAATTGTGTTGGCATCCCAGAAAAGGGGCGAGTAGAAACGCTCTTGGAACTGGGATTCTAAAATTTGAGTTATATTTTTGGAATTCAAATCAAGAATTTTAATTTGAGTTTTTCCGTTGAAAGTAGAAATAAATACCAGGTGTTGTTCATCATCAGAGAATCGTAAATCACGAGCTCGTTGACCGCGGGTTACAGTAACGACAGCATCCGTTGAAATATCATAAACATGAATATCAGAGTAGGTCTCTTTGGAATTAAGGCGATCTATTTTTGTAAAATAAATTTGCGGTAACTGAGGGTGAAAAATAATGGAATTAATCTGACCTGTTGGTTTTTTCTTCAAGTTTTCTACAAAAGTGCTGTCGGGTCTTTGGATCGTTAGCTCAGGATCACCATCTTTACTTTCGATGAAGGCCAATAATTGCTGTTGTTTTGAAAAAATAGGTTGTTGTGCAGTTTGCCCTTGGATAGCTAATGTAACTGGTTCTGTTAGGGCTACTTTTTCCAAAATCTGCAGTTGCACTTCGGCAGCATATCCAACCGCTTGCAGGCTTTGATTATAGACATCTGAGTACGAGGCTTCGTTTAATTCTTGAATAGGTGCTGTTATTAAATACGGGATGTTTCGGCCATGTTCTTGAGTTAGGAAATTAATAGCTGAATTTTGCTTTTGTTTCGCTAAATAATTCCAAAAAATCGATCCAAAAAGATAAGGTCTGTTTCCATAAGGCCAACTGGGCAATACCTCGTTAGCTGATTCCAGCGTATAGGTGAATAATTTTTTGTCTAAATGCATAGACCTTAAAGTAGCGTCTTGATGGATCGAGCGTAAGCGGCCGCGTGTAGAAAACTGGGTTTCCATTTCAACAGCCATTCCTTCCTTCCACCACAGCGGCAGCAGCAGATTGGGTGCAATGATGTTACCAAAAATAGGGCGCAGGAATTGATAGAATCCTAGAGCCGGTTCCATTTGCAAGATATGGGTCATTTCATGAGTGATGAGTTCCCGGGCCCACTCTCCGGACTCTGATAAACTCTCGTGGTCATTGATTTGCACCGCGTAAGCCATGATAAAAGGGTACGGAATGCGCGTCGCAAAACCGTTGGACGCATCCGTTTTATCATTTACAACAAGAACCGTGCGGGACGGTATTTCTGTAAAAATAGTTTGCAGATTTTGAAATGCCTTTTCAGCTACCGCAGCGTAATACAGACCTAAATCCTGCTGCTCAGCGCTAAAAATAATATCAAAGTGCTCGGTTTTTATTGTTTTCCAATTTTCATCTGCAAAGCCAAGTCGTTGCGCTTTTGCATTCAACGCTAGAAAACACAGGCTGGCAAAAAAAAGGGAATTTATTTTCTTCATAAGTATTTAGTGTGAATCTCCAATGAAGGTTTGACAAGACCCCATGATCATCTAGATTAAGGACTTGGATATATCGTCATTACACCAGGGAGATTTTATGAAAAAGTTAGTCTTATTATTTTGTGTATTTTCATTAGCAGTTGGCTGTTCAAGCTGGAGAAAAAAATCAGGAGCCAGCGACGTTGACCCAGGTGTCGTTTCAGAAACGACAGGTGGCGGCGGAACAGAAAAAATTGATACAACACCAATGAACTACGGCAGCACCGGCAGTGACAGTGGCTCTTTCGAGGGTCTAAAAAGTATTTCTTTTGATTATGACAAAGCAACATTAGCTGCTGGTGAAAAAGCAAAACTAGAAGGCAATGTCCAGTGGCTGAAAAAAAATGGTGGCAAGATGCAAATCGAAGGACACTGTGACCAGCGTGGATCTACTGAGTACAATTTATCGTTAGGTGAGCGTCGGGCAATTTCTGTGAAAAAAATGATGGTCTCTATGGGTGTTTCAGCTGACAAACTAACTACAGTTAGTTTCGGAAAAGAAAAACTTTTATCAACTGGTGAATCAGAAAGCGATTTGGCAAAAAACCGTCGCGCTAATTTTGTTCCTTCCGGAAAATAATTACTAAAGGAATGATTGCGTGTTGAAAAATGGGTGTGTGGTTCTACTGCTCTTTTGGCTCACAAGTTGTGTAACAGCGACCCCGCCGATTGACGACTACACACTGGCCGACAGCGCAATAAAAGCGGCCCGAGCCGTTCAAGCGGTTCGCTATTCTCCTGGAAACTGGAATCAAGCTGAAGAAAATTTCCGCCAAGCACGAATCCTATTTAACGAGCGGGAATACGAACAAGCAAAAGAGCTTTTTATCAAAGCGCGGCAGTCAGCTGAAAAAGCCGAAAATTCTGCTCGCTTGATACGACAACAAAATGGAGATGTTTTATAATGTTTAAATTCAGCCTTATGTTATTAGTACTTCCCCTGATGACCTCGTGCCTGAAAACGCGCGGAGACTTATCTGAACAAGAACAGTCTCGGGTTTACGGTAAAAAAAACGCCGATAATCAACTAGCTGCTCAATCCCAGCTGAATACTAAATCATCTGTTGTCGCTATCGATGAGCGAGACGAACTGATCCGCGGTTTTAATGGCCGTGTAGAAAACTTAGAAAATCAGATTACATTGTTACAAAAAGAAAAAGCTGCTTTAGCGAATTCTGCTGACACACAAAAGCTTCAGTTAATGCAAGATGCTTTAGTCAAAATGGAAACACAAATTCAGCGCCTGGAAGCCGAAGCCGCTGCAGCGAATGTGGCTCCGGTTAGGTCTCAGCCGCAGTCCCCAACGCCAAACAGTTCCGACACAAATTCTAAAATTTCACCAGATACGAATGCTAAAAAAGCCCCAGCAGCTAAAATAGATCCAACTAAAAAAGAAAACAGTGCTGCTAACAGTGTTGTTAGTTCTTATGATACAGCACAAGATTTTTTCGGTAAGAAGGAATGGAAAAAAGCGATCCTTAGTTTTCAAAAATACGTTGATGAAAACTCAAAAGGTAAAAATGTAGCCGATGCAAAATATAAAATCGGGGTGTGTTTTCAAGAGTTGAATATGAAGGAAGAAGCTATGGCCTTTTATGAAGAGGTCGTCGCCAACTACGGTAAATCTGAAGCAGGGAAAAAAGCAAAAATTCGACTTTCGAAGCTAAAGAAATAAAATTTGCTGTGGCACAAATAAAAACCGTCTTATCTATTGAATCTAGCTGTGACGATACGTCTGTTGCGATTGTAAAAGATAATGGTTTTGTAGTTCATCAATTGTCTGCCAATCAGGACTTAGCTCATGCGCCTTTCGGCGGAGTCGTGCCTGAAATTGCTAGTCGCAATCAT